>JANYAA010000430.1 GCA_025355255.1 Chloroflexota bacterium
CAGGGCTACTTCGTCTACGACAGCAAGAAGTCCGGCTCGGTCACCTCGTCCCACCTGCGGTTTGGCCCCAAGCAGATCCGCTCCACCTACCTTGTGGACGACGCGGACTTTGTGGCCTGCCACCAGTTTGGCCTGCTCCAGAGCGTCAAGGTGCTGGAGCACGCGAAGCGCGGCGCCACGTTCCTGCTCAACAGCCCGTACGGACCGGACGAGGTCTGGGAGCACCTCCCGGCCGAGATCCAGCACCAGCTGGTGGACAAGCAGATCAGCCTCTGGGTGATCGACGCGATGGCCGTTGCCGCAGAGACCGGCATGGGCAACCGCATCAACACGATCATGCAGCCCTGCTTCTTCCATCTCTCGGGCGTTCTGCCCGCCGATGAGGCCATCGAGCGCATCAAGGGCTTCGTCAAGAAGACCTACGGCAAGCGCGGTGACGCCGTCGTCCAGCGCAACTACGCCGCCATCGACGCGTCCATCGCGCGTCTGGGCAAGGTGGCGCTCAAGCCCGTGGGCGATGCCCTGCCGATGCGGGCGCTGGTCCCGGACTACGCGCCGGACTTCATCAAGCTTGTCACCGCCCGCCTGATGGCCGGCGAAGGGGACCTGCTCCCGGTCAGCGCGCTGCCCGTGGACGGCGTCTTCCCCAGCGGCACCACCAAGTGGGAGAAGCGGGGCATCGCTCCGGAGATCCCCATCTGGGATCAGGAGATCTGCATCGACTGCGGCAAGTGCGCCATGGTCTGCCCGCACGCCAGCATCCGGATGAAGGTCTACCCGGACGGGGACACCCCCGCGGTCCCGGACTTCCTGTTCAAGGAGTTCAAGTCCCGCGACCTCCCCGGGCACCGGATCACTATCCAGGTCTCCCCGGACGACTGCACAGGCTGCGGCGTGTGCGTCGACGTGTGCCCTGCCAAGAGCAAGACGGACGTGGGTCACAAGGCCATCAACATGGCGCCATACCTTGAGCACCGCGATGAGGAGCGCGCCCGCTGGGCCGCCTTTGAGACGGTCCCGCAGCTTGACCGGACCAAGATCCCGCACGACACCGTCAAGGGTGCCGCGGCGCTTGAGCCGCTGTTCGAGTTCTCGGGCGCCTGCGCCGGCTGCGGCGAGACGCCGTACCTGCGCCTGGTGACCCAGCTCTTCGGCGACCGGATGATCGTGGCCAACGCCACCGGCTGCTCCAGCATCTACGGCGCCAACCTGCCCACAACCCCGTGGACGATGAACGCGCAGGGTCGCGGCCCGGCCTGGGCCAACAGCCTGTTCGAGGACAACGCCGAGTTTGGCCTGGGCATGCGCCTTGGGCTTGACGCCCAGACCGGGTACGCCCGGGCCCTGGTCGGCAGGCTTGCGGACGTGATCGGCGCGGAGTTCGCGGCGGAGATCCTGGACGCGCCACAGGGCACGGAACCGGAGATTGACGCCCAGCGGCAGCGTGTGGAGCGCCTCCGCGGGATCCTGGCCACGGTCAGCGGCCCGCAAGCCGAAGACGCGCGCCAGCTCAACGCCCTCTCCACGGACCTCGTCAAGCAGGGCGTGTGGATCATCGGCGGTGACGGCTGGGCCTACGACATCGGCTTCGGCGGTCTGGACCAGGTCCTCTCGTCCGGCAAGAACGTCAACATCCTGGTCCTCGACACCGAGGTCTACTCCAACACCGGCGGCCAGGCGTCCAAGTCCACCCCGCGCGGTGCCGTGGCCAAGTTCGCAGCGGCGGGCAAGGCAACCGGCAAAAAGGACCTCGGCGCCATCGCGCGGGCCTACGGCAACGTGTTTGTGGCCCAGGTGAGCCTCGGCGCCAACGACGCCCAGACCATCAAGGCCCTGCTTGAGGCTGAGGCGTGGGAGGGACCGTCCCTCATCATCGCGTACTCCACCTGCATCGCCCACGGCATCGACATGAGCCGCTCGATGAGCCACCAGAAGGACGCGGTGAAGTCCGGCTACTGGCCGCTCTACCGCTTCCAGCCCAGCGAGATTGCCGACGGCACCCCGTTCCGGCTCGACAGCGCCAAGCCGTCGCTGCCGGTCAGGGACTTCGTCACCGACGAGACCCGCTTCGCCATCC
>JANYAA010000265.1 GCA_025355255.1 Chloroflexota bacterium
GGGCGCCCAACTCAAGGCAAGCGTCGGCTTTGCTGAGCACTACCGCGCCCTGACGCCGGATCAGGTGCTGGCCGAGTCGCCCGGCAACGGCGCGCTCACGCCAGCAGACGTGCGCGAGCTCAGGTTCGAGTCCAAGACGAAGGACGTCGGCGACGACGACGCCCCCGTGCACCAGGACTACCTGAAGATCACACTGGTGACCGGTGGCGGGAAGAAGGAGTTCAACACGGACACCGAGGATCCCAACGTCAACCAGGCCCGAGCCATGGCCGCGTCGGTCTTCGGCGGCGCCGTCCGCTAGCCCAGTCGCCCGGGGGCTACCATCCGCGCATGCCCCCGCGGAGCGCCAACCAAGGCGCCAAGCCAGAAGCCCTGTTCAAGCCGCCGCCCGAGCGCCAGCCGCTCGCGGCGCGTATGCGCCCCCGAACGCTTGACGAGTTTGCCGGGCAGCAGCACCTCGTGGGCGAGCGCGGGCCGCTCCGCCGCTCCACAGCGCGCGGCCATCTCTCGTCGCTGCTCCTGTGGGGTCCGCCCGGCACCGGCAAAACGTCCCTCGCGCGGCTGCTGGCCGAGACCGTCGGCGCCGAATTCCGGACCATCTCGGCCGTCATGTCCGGAGTGGCCGAGGTGCGCGCCATCATCGCCGAGGCGCAAGACGAGAGCGCCCTCCACGGCCGCCGCAGCGTGCTCTTCATCGACGAGATCCACCGCTTCAACAAGGCCCAGCAAGACGCGCTGTTGCCGCACGTCGAGAACGGTACCGTCACGCTCATTGGGGCCACTACTGAGAACCCGTACTTCGAGGTCAACTCGGCGCTCCTCTCGCGGATGCGCGTGTGGAAGCTGGAGCCGCTGGCCGATGCCGATGTGGCCGCCATCATCCGGCGCGCACTGGACGACCCGGAGCGCGGGCTTGCAGGCTTCTTGGGGCCGAAGGGCGGCGTGGCCCTAGAGGCCGCCCCATTCGACCACCTGGTCGATATCGCGGGCGGCGATGCACGTCAGGCGCTCAACATTCTGGAGTCAGCCGTTGCGCTCGCCGAGGACGAGGACATCCGAGATGCCGCGGGGCACGTCTCCCCTACTCTTGGCCATGTCGAGACGGCGGCCCAGCAGCGCGTGCTTGCCTATGACCGCGCGGGCGATGGCCACTACGACACCGTATCGGCGTTCATCAAGAGCATTCGCGGCAGTGACCCGGATGCGGCGCTGTACTGGCTTGCCGCAATGATCGCCGCAGGCGAGGATCCCAAGTTCATCGCCCGACGGTTGGTGATCTCTGCCTCGGAGGACATCGGCAACGCGGATCCCCGGGCGCTGCAGATCGCGGTGGCGGCGTCGGAGGCGCTCGACTATGTGGGCCTCCCCGAGGCGCAGTACGCGCTGGCGCAGGCAACGATCTTCCTGGCAGTGTCACCCAAGTCGGACACCGTTGGGCGCGCGTTTGCGGGCGCCATGGGCGACGTGCTGACCCACGGCGCGCTCCCAGTGCCCAACCATCTCCGCAACGCTGCGGACCGGCGCATGAAGCAGCACGGGATCGGCGTGGGCTACAAGAACCCGCACGAATTCGAAGGGGATGACGTCGCACAGCGGTACCTGCCCGACGCGATCGCCGATCACCGCTATTACGCCGCGGGAGACCAGGGACACGAGGCACAGATCGCCGCGCGTCAGGCAGACCGCGACGCCGCTCGTGCCGCAGGCGGCCGGCGCAAGCGCACCCGACCCGGTGCCGACCCGATGGGGATATTCGGCGCTGCCATGAAGGCTGCGGGCGAGTCGCGCGCCAAGCTGGCCAAGACCCAGAAGGCTGACGCGGGCGAGTAGCGCCGAATCGCTCCCGCCGCCTCGGCGCTCGTGTCGCGCGCAACGAAACGGGCCGGAGCCCGAAGGCCCCGGCCCGCCTGCCAAGTGCTAGGAGCGCCCCAGAGGGCTACGGGTTAGCGGCGGACCGGCCGGCGGCGACGCGACGGGGTCAGCAGCACGAGAGCGGCGAGAAGGAAGACGCCGGCTCCGACAATGACGGCGAGACCAGCGCCACCTGTCTGAGCCGCGACCACCAAGGCGTCCGTGGGCGGCAGGGTCTTGGCCGGGTCGTTGGTCGCACCGCCGACGTCCCCGCTCGGCGGGTTCGGGGTGGGCGTCCCCGTCGCACCGCCGACATCGCCGCTCGGCGTGGGGGTGGGGACCGGGCCGGCGGGCGTCGTGGGGGTCGGCGTCGCGCCCTCGGTCGTGGGGGTCGGCGTGGGCGTGGGCGTCGGCGTCGGCGTCGGCGTCGGCGTCGGCGTCGGCGTCGGCGTGGGCGTCGGCGTGGGCGTGGGCACGTTCGAGCAGATGTGGCTCAGGTTGAGGTGCCCATCGCTGGTGACGTCCGAGCCGAACGACTTGAGCGTGTCGGCCCCGGTGGTGATGTTCCACATCATCACGCCGCCCGGCGTGAGCTTGTAGTTGGCGATTGGGCCGACGGTCCCGGCCGTGGCGAACACGGCGGTCAGATTGCCGCTGGCGGTTTCGCCGTCGACCTGCTGGATGAAGTGCCACAGGACCTGACCCGACTCGAGGTTGGTGCCTTCGCACTCGGCGCCGGTTCCCTGGAAGTCCGTGGAGTCCCAACCGATGTCAGCGCCACTCTGGTGACCGACGTTCGCCAGGACCACGGACGGCAAGATGAGCGCCAGCGCAATCGCGCCGGCGACGAACCAGGCATTGCGGCAGGATCGGGTGCGAACTGGGGCGGGGCGCATGCTGTCTCCTTCGTGCAGGGGGTCTAGCCACTCTCGGGTTGGCCGGGTGTCAGCAAACACTGACGTGCGTGGTACTTTCGGAGCGAAAGGTACACGATTAGGGTGGCGAAAGGTACTACCTCTAACCGCACCAGATCAACCGATCCATCGCCCCAGCGGCAAACGATGGCCTTCGCGCAGGGAGACAGCCGGCGAACGCCGCTTCAGGAACGCTTGGCGGGCCGTCCGCCTCGGCTGCCGGGCAACTTCGCGAGCGACACGTAGATGGTGCGCCCGCGAATGGCCATGTGGACGTCTGGCCGGTGAGCGGCGAGGGCTCGCTTC
>JANYAA010000269.1 GCA_025355255.1 Chloroflexota bacterium
CCGGTAGTCCAACTGCGCGGTGGGGGCGTCAGGTGGTCCGCTGGCAGGTCCGTCCATGCGCTGCGGGGCTCCGCCAGCGCGCATACGGCCACGGGGCTGGCCCAAACGCGACGGCAGCGCGCAGATGGACCCCGAGGTGGCCCTGCGGCCTGGGACGGCGCCAGCAGCCGGGCGGCGTAGGCCCCGTCGGGGTAGCCGCGGCGTTGGTCGCCGCCTGGCGCGGCGCCGCGCTGACGCCCGGATGGCCACCCGGTAGTCCAACTGCGCGGTGGGGGCGTCAGGTGGTCCGCTGGCAGGTCCGTCCATGCGCTGCGGGGCTCCGCCAGCGCGCCCGTGGCCACGGGGCTGGCCCATACGCGACGGCAGCGCGCAGATGGACCCCGAGGTGGCCCTGCGGCCTGGGGTGCGGCCTGGGACGGCGCGGACAGGCCGTCAGGCCCTGAGCGTGATGGTCCCGGCCGCGTGGTCAACCACGATGGGCAGCTCCAGGAGCGGCGTGTTTGTCGGTCCCTGCAGGACGGCCGCATGGGCGTTGGGGTCAAACGCGGCGCCGTGGCAGGGGCACAGCAGCACGCCGTCGGCGGCGTCCCAGCCCACGCGGCAGCCCTCGTGGGTGCACAGCGCGTCATAGGCGGCGTAGCTGCCGTCTTTAAGCTTCACGATGACGCCGGGATCCCCCGCGGGGAGTGACGACGGCGCGTTGGCCGGGACCAGGATCCGCACAGCACCCCGGGCATCCACCTGGGCGATTGACGCCACAGTCAGCCCGCTCGGCTTGAACGGCGCCGCGGTGGCGCCAGCGGGTGTGCTTGTGGCGCTTGGGGTGAGCGTCGGTGTGGGCTGCCCCGGCATCGGGGTGGCCCCGCCATTCGTGGGCGGCGCAGAGGCGTCGGCGATGGCGCCCGCGTCGTCACGACGCAGGAACCGCAGCGGTACCGCGAGGGACGCCGTCACCAGCGCGATGGCGCCCAGCACGCCAACCTGGATCATGGCTCGGCGTGTTGGGGATGGCTCGGTCTCGAGGTAGCGCGGCGGCCCGCCCTCGGTGGGGGCGCCCAGCCGCTTCACGCTTTCGGGCACCCACAGATCGCTGGTGCCCGCGATGGCAAGCGCGAGCCAGCCGAAGGCGTACGGCAGGTCCGGGCCGTAGTAGTAAGGGCGCGTTGCCCAGGACGCCGTGAGCCAGAACAACAGCGAGACCGCCGCGCCGCCTGCCGCCGCCATACGGAAGGCAAGACCCGTGATGGCGCCGAGACCGATGGCCAGCTCTGCCAGCGCAATGAGGATGCCGATGGGAACGGCGAACGGCTCAAGGGGCTTGATCAGGAAGGCCAGCGGCGACACCCGCGCGAAGGCCGCCAGCTGACTGACGATGGACGCCGGGTTGGACGCGCTGAAGAACGCGGGGTCCACTAGCTTGTCGACGCCGGCGTACAGGAATGTGGCGCCGAAGAAGAAGCGAAGGGGGAGGAGGGCGCGAGCCGGCAGGTTCGCGCCCTCCCACTGCTCCCCGAGCGAGGGTCGGGGAGCCTGCGTCCTCTGTTCGGGGCGCTCAGCGGGCTGGTTCGGGACGCGCCGCGACCCTCGAGTACGGCGGCTCACCGCCGTGTTCCAGTGCGCGATGCGACCACGAGCTCCTCCATCCAGGGCATGCCGGTCAGGCCCGGCAACGCCACCTTGATCGTCGATCCTGCCACTCGGCTGCCGGTGAGGCAGAAATGGGATTCTTCACAGGATCGGGGATTGAGGTTGCGCCGTCCTCAATTGCCCAGTTCGTCAGGGAGGAGCGGGCGGATCCAGGTCTGCCAGATTGCCTTGCCTGCGATGAACGAGGTGCCGGGCTGCGCGCCCGCCACTGCCTTGGCAAGCAGGGCGGCATCGGCACCCATCACCACGCCGGAGCGAAGGCCGGTCACGCCGAGGTTGGCGGCGGCCGGGCTTCCGAATCCGTCGGGCGCTGTGGCGAGCGGCCAGGGGATGGGCGCGTTCGGCAGCGATGCCGCCGTCGCGTCAGACGGCGCGACGAATACCCGGTACGCGGTTGGGGCGTACGCGGTGGCCGCGGCCGCGGACGCCGCACCCCAGGTTGTCGCCGGATCCTGGAGCCTGGCCAGCAGATCCATGGCCGCTGC
>JANYAA010000007.1 GCA_025355255.1 Chloroflexota bacterium
GTCGGCGGGCGCGTCGGCGGGCGCGTCGGCGGCCACCGTGTCACGCGCCGCCACAGCAGCCTTCTTCGTCCGCCTCCGGGGTGCCGGATCCGCCTGGGCCACCTGATCCCTCCTCGCCTGCGTCATCTCGCTCGCCTGACGCGTGGAGGCGGAGTGTACGCGGCCCAGCGGCCCGAGGTCACCTCAGGACGAGGCGAGAGCCTCGCCGTCCACGACGGTGAGCTTGGGCGCCTCCACACGGGTGCGCCGCCGGATGTCAAACCGGTAGCCCGCGGGCAGCGAGTGGAGCACGACATTGCTGATCATCAGCGGGCGGTGGCCACGGATCTCCCAGGCGTCGGTATCGGAAGCTGCGCCGTCCACCACGGTGACCGAGCCGCGGCCGATGACCTCCATCACGCTGTCCGGCCCCACGACGCCCGCCGTGTCCTCGTCCACGCCAAGGCCCAGGAGCATCGGGTTCTGCGCGATCAGGCTGAGCAGCCGCCCAAGGCGATTTCGCTGCTGGAAGTGCTGGTCAACGATGACCCCGGGCAGCAGGCCCAGCCCCGCGGCGATTTGCGCCATGCGGTGTTTGGGCGTGGCGCCCGATGCGCCAAACGCGATCATGTGGCTGCTGACCGCGCTCGCGCCTGCCGATGTGCCGCCGACGACCGCGCCCTGCGCAAACCGCTCGACGATGACCTGGGCCAGCTTTGTCCCGCCGATCATCGAGCTCAGGCGCAGTTGGTTGCCGCCGGTCATGAAGACGCCGGTGGCATCGTCGACGGTCTGCGCGATGCCCTCGTCGTTGGCCTGCTGCCTGGTGCTGGCCAGCACAGAGACGACAGACGCGGCGCCCAGGGTCGTGAAGATCTCGCGGTAGCGCTCGCCTGCCTCAAGGCCAAACGAGGACGCGGTGCAGATGACCGCGATCTTGGCAGCCTCGGCGCCGGCGAGCGCGACAAACCGGCCGAGGATGACCCTGTCACGGACCTTGTCCTCGGCGCCGCCGATAACCATCACGGTTCCCTGCGCCATAGCCCGGGAAGTATACGGGGCGTTGTCCGCCACTCCCGCGATAGCGGCCCCGCGTCGCACTGGGCGCGCGACAATGGCGCCAGATGACGAAGCAGGCGGCGATCCCGCACCCCCGCACCCACTCGCGCCACGAGCACGTAATTCGGCGCGCGCTGCGGCGTGAAGTGGCGCGAGTGCGCGAACCGCAGCGGCTCATCGCGATGGCGATCCTGATCGTCGTGTTTGCGGTCCTGCTGGCAGCGATGGCGGCCCGGGCCGATACCGCGGGTGCTGACGCCAGGGCCTACTGGGCAGCCGTGCGCGTATGGCTCGACGGGGGCGACCCGTACCACCCCACCGGCCCGTTCCTGCCCTATGTCTACGCGCCGTGGATGCTGCCGCTCTTTGTCCCTTGGGCGATGTTGCCGTGGGAGGCCGCGTGGTTCCTGTGGCGCGGCGGGGCCATCCTGCTGCTGCTCTGGACGATCCGCTGGGCGTATGCGCGCCGACCGCTGTCAACGGCGCTCATGCTGCTGGCGCTGGCGATCCCCATCGGCACCAACCTCGACACGGGCAACATCAACCTGCTGCTCGCGGTTGCCCTCTTTGGCGCACAGTTTGGCCACGGTCGCCTCGGGGGCCTCATCTGGGGCATCGCCACCTGGATGAAGTGGGTGCCGGCGCCGCTCTGGCTTGTGCTCCCCGCCCGGGCGCGCGGCTGGGGGCTCATCGTGCTGGCGGTGTCGGGGCTGCTGTCGCTGCTGATGCTGCCGCTGACGATCGTCCAGATGCAGGCGCTGTTTGGCTTTGGCCCGAGACCGGTCCGCGCAGACTTCCTCGTGTTCGCCTGGTCGGCCGTGCCGTGGTGGTGGCGTCTTGAGCACCCGTTCGCCTCCCTTTCGCCGCTCGTGTGGACGAGCGGCCTGCGGCGTGTCAGCCGGCGGACATCGGCGTGGGCGCACGCCTTCCGGGCTGCACCGATGCCGACCCTGCGCGTGACGGCCTGGCAGGTGGGCAGTTGGGCGGCAGGTGTGCTCGGCGTCCACGAGGCTGGCCCGCCGATCTGGCGACGGCGGCAGGCATCAAGCCCGGCGCCGGTCAACCGCGAGGCGGCCGAGACCAGCGACTGACAAGTCCGACGCCGTCGCGCATGGGTTCCACGGGATCGGTGTAGGCTTCGCGACCTGGCACGGCCGGATACGCCGCGCCCGGCAGTCAGAGGAGCGTCCGCAATGGCACTCGATCCCGAAGCCCGCACCACGCGCCGCAAGGTCATCAACACCGCACTTGGTGCGGCTGGGGCCGTCGCCGTCTCGGCCATCATCGGCGTCCGCCCCGTCGCCGCAGCAGCAAACGGCAATGTCCAGCTTGCGGCCGGCGTCGCTGACAACGACAACGACGCCGCCGCGGAGACGCGGGTCAACGGCACCACTGATGGCATCGTCGCGTTCTCGGCCATCCAGAACGGGACCGGCACGGGACTCTACGGCTACAGCGCCACGGGGAGGGGCGTCCTCGCCGTCGGGGGTGACACCGCGGCCGGGCTGTATGCGGAGAGCGCCAACGGGATCGCCGTCACCGGGTCCAGTTACACCGGGTCTGGCGTGTACGGCTACCGGGGCTCGACCGCCGCACCGGCGCTCACGGGTCCCGTGGCGGCCGTTGTGGCGCGCGCCGATGACCCGGCCGTCCTCGCCCTGCGTGTCATGGGGCGTGCGTCCTTCGACTTCAGCGGCAAGGCGACGGTTGCCAAGTACAAGTCCAGCGTGACGGTGATCAAGGCGGGCGTGACCGCGTCCAGCCTGATCATCGCAACACCGCGCACAAACCGCGCCGGCGTCTACGTCCAGTCCGTCGTTGCCGGTGCCGGCAAGTTCACGATCTACCTGAACAAGGCAGTTCCTGGCGCGACCGGCGTCGCGTACATGATCCTGGGCTGACACCCACCCGACATCCGGGGCTGGCACGCACCCGACCGCGCGGTCACCCATCTAGCGGGTGAACGGTTGCATCGTGCAACGAACCACCCCTCCCATGCACGGTTTGTCACGTGGAGGGACGTCCCGGCGCAACAGATGCGCCGCCAGAGTGGTGAAACGTCGCGGCGCGCAACCGTTGACCCGCGGGGCGGGTGGCCATGGCACGCCCGGGCAACCCCGCGGGGCAGGTGGCCATCACGCGGATCTCAGGCCCGGGAGCGGGCGCGTGACTCCATTGGCCGTCCGGCCTCGTCGAGGGCAACGGTGGCGTGGAGCCTCACCAGCGCCTTGTCGGTGGCGCCCTTGGCCGCGTACTTGAACAGCGAGCGGTCCACGGAGTAGATCGCCGTTGACGCGAGCCCAATCGAGCCCAGCCGGTACGTGAACACGGGGTTCTCGGGGTTGCCCGCGTAGTGGTGGCAGGCGCCGCCGGCGGTGATCAGCGCAAGGTTTGCCTCGCCGCCAAAGGCGTCATGCAGGGCACCCAGCAGATGGTCAACGGGTTCGGTGTCGGACCAGGCGTCCTCAAGCCAGCGCTGGCCAACCTCGCTGTCAGCGCGGCCATGGATGCGGCCCTGGGCGCGGTACTTGGCGCGGGCAGGCTTGTAGTCCAGCAGGTCGCCGTTGTGGCTGAAGGCGAATCGGCCGTCCGGGTCCAGAAAGGGCTGCGTGTCGGGCAGCTGCAGCGTGGAGAGCCGCGACGGGCGTCGCAGGTGGACCAGCAGCGAGGTGGTCTCGATGGCGCCCAGCGCGTCGAGCTTGCGGTCGTCACGGAAGCGGCCGATATCGCGGTGGCTTGCCAGCGTGCCATCGGGGTTCACCCAGGTGGCGCCCCAGCCAAAGCGGGCGCTCCCCCACTCCTCCATGCGCTCGGCGAGGGGCCAGAGCTCAGCGAGTCGGAACGGCGAGGCCGCGCGGGCGATGAACTGTTCGCACATAGGGGGCGGATCATAAACGGATAGCGCCGCCACGGAAACGAGAACTGGCTACCGCCCGGGGAGGGACGGTAGCCAGAACGGGACGTCGGGGACGCGCAGGGCGATCAGGCCTCGGCGAGCGCCGATGCGTCGCCGGCCTCAGGAGAGCCGAGCTTGAGCAGGAACCGGACGAACACGAGACCGCCGGTCACCGCGAAGATGCCGAGCGTGACCCACAGGATGGGCCGCGCCAGATCAAGGTTCGAGGTTGAGATCAGCGCCGTGGACCAGCTGCCGAGCCTGCCGGCGGTCACCTGGTCGGCGGCCTCCATGCCGTACATCTGAGGGACGATGTACAGCGCGGATGCGATCACCAACAAGATGCTCTGGAGCTGGAAGTCCTTGGCGTTGTCGTCGGGATCGCGAAGCAGCTTCACGAGCGTGGCCCAGAAGAGGACCAGCGTGGCCAGCGGCGCCGTGATGCCCAGACCGTTGCCCGCGAGGTACACGTTCGGGAAGAGGAACACCACCGAGAGGCACAGCGTGACCACCAGGAGCGCGTCCCGGGTGAGCACGTAGGACAGCCACCATACGTCGCCGCCGAAGCGGAGCGTCAGCTTCTGCAGGAACCGCAGCACGTACGGCCGGGCGAAGTGCAGCGACAGGGTGAAGGCCCAGATGATGGGCAGGACCGCGGCGACCGACAGCACCATCCATGAGGAGCCGCCGTCGGTGATCGCGGCTGCGAGTTGATCTCCAGTCAGCATCGGGTACTCCTCACGCAGCCTTGGCGCGGCGCATCGACAGCCGCAGGTTGTAGCCCACGGCGAACAGCCCCATCAGGCCCGTCACGGCGCCAGAGAGGTAGCAGAGCGGCAGGGCGAGATCCAAGTTCCGGGACGTTACGAAGAAGTTGGCGAGCGGCTCCACATGGGCGCCGTGCAGCAGGGTGAGCTGCGAGCCAAACAGGTACGGCGTCAGGTAGAGCGCCGCGCCAATCCCGATCAGGACCACCTGGATGCGCATCCAGAAGACGTCGGTGTCGCCCTTGCCCATGAGCTTGAGGATCAGGGCAGCGAAGGCGAAGACCGCCGCGACACCGCCCGTGATGGGCAGGTCCTTGGACGCGATCACGTCCGGGTAGAAGAAGATGAATGAGCCCAGGAACACCTGCAGCAGCATGATGTCCCGCAGACCGGTGTAGATGATCCACCACAGATCGGCGCCCAGACGGAGCGTGAACTTGCCAGTGGTCCGCGCCATGTAGGGGCGGGCGAGATGGAGCGCCACGGCGAGGATCCAGAGGATCACCAGCGCGGCTGCGATGGTCCCTTCAACAAACGCCTCTCCGGCGCCGAAGAGACCTGATACCTGGTTGGAGTTCACCGAGCACCTCCATGGGCAGCGGGCTGGGTTGGGTTGGGCGTTGCGACGGCTGCGGCGGTTGCGGCAGCCGGGACTGGGGCGTGCGCGGCGGACGGCCCGCCCACACGGCTGTCGGCGGGACCGCGGCCGGCGAGGACGCTGACCGTGGGGCACCCGTAGACCGCATCGCAGCGGAAACAGCGGGAGGCCTCGGCGCGGGCGTCCTTCTCGGCAAAGCCCTGCTGGGTGGCCTTGAAGTTCCCCGTCTCCACCACCGGGAGGGGCGCGTGGATGCGGGGGCGGTTGGCGATGTCGAGCGTGAGCTTTGGCTCGGCGGGCGTCTTCACGCGGACCGCGGCCATGATCTCCGCCTCGCCATCGCGGGCACCGGCGAGGTACTCGTGGATGGAGCCCGCGGCGCGCCGACCGGCGGCCACGGCCTCGATGATTGTCTTGGGCCCGGAGACCACGTCGCCGCCGGCGAAGATGCCTGCGCGGCCCGTGGCCAGCGTGTTGGGGTCGGCCACGATGCCGGCCCAGCCGCTGACCTCAATACCCGCACCCTCGGGGAGGATGGACGGGTCCGGCTCCTCGCCGATGGCAACCAGTATGGAAGCCGCCGGCAGCTCGCGGGACTCGCCCGTGGGCGTCCAGGGGGTTCGGCCGCTGCCGTCAGGCGTTGCGGCCCGGACGGTCACCTCGCAGCGCAGCGCCACAACGGCGCCGTCACGACCCACGACCTCGGTGGGCGCAAGCCCCTCGGCAATCGTGATGCCTTCACGCTCCGCGGCGTCAACCTCTTCGGCCTGCGCCGGCATGTCTGCTCGACCGCGGCGGTAGACGATGGTCACCGACGCTGCCCCGCTGCGCTTTGCAGATCGAGCCGCGTCCATAGCCGTGGAGCCGCCGCCGACGACGATCACGTCACCGGACAGCCGCGGCCCCTCGCCGAGGTTGACCTCCTTGAGGAACCGAGTGGCGGGGATGATGCCGCGCTGGTCGTCGCCGGGGACGCCCAGACGCCGGCTCTTCGAGGCGCCGGTCGCCAGGAAGATGGCCTTGAAGCCTTCGCGCTCAAGGTCCGGCAGGGTGAAGTCGCGGCCCATCGCGGTGTCGAGCCGAAGCTCCACACCCGCGTCGATGATCCGCTTGAGCTCGGCTTGGAGCACTTCGCGCGGCAGGCGGTACTCGGGGATGCCGATGGCCATCATGCCGCCCGGGATGGGCATGGCCTCCAGCACGGTGACCGGATAGCCGAGCGCGGCGAGGTACCAGGCGGCCGACATGCCGGCGGGGCCGCCGCCGACGATGGCGACCTTCTCGCCCCGCTTCTTGGCGGGCTTGGGCGCCGCGGGCAGCTTGCCGTTCTCAACGGCGAAGCGCTTGAGGGTGCGGATGGAGATGGGCTCGTCCAGCACGCCGCGGCGGCAGGCTGACTCGCACGGCGCTGTGCAGATCCAGCCGCAGACGGACGGGAACGGGTTGACCTCGGCGGCCACCGCGTAGGCCTCGTCGTAGCGGCCCTGACCCACCAGACCCACGTACCGGCCGGCGTCCGTGCCAGCGGGGCAGGCCTCTTGGCAGGGCGCCATCGGCGTGGCCGGAGGCGCGTCCAGCATGGTGGTCCACACCTGCCACGGCTTCGGCCGGGACCGGGTCCGCCACGGGAAGATGTCGCCCCACGGGCTGGGCTTGGTGGGCTTCATGGATTCGTGGGTCACTTCGGTGAGCGACATCCAGCCGTCGTCCACCGTGTACGGCGCGGGCCGCTCGATGGGGCCCTGGCGCGGCGCGAGCTTGATCTCCTCGCGCGGCAGCGTGGCGATGGTGATGACCGCGGGCGGACACTCGCGAACGCAGATGCCGCACCCGATGCACTCACCCACCTGCAGCGGGCGCTCCACCATCCAGGGCAGCGGTCGGCCGCCAACTGGACCTGTCTCGATGCCGGGGTGGTCCGGCCTGCTCATGTCGAGCGCCTCGACGGGGCAGACGTCCATGCAGATGCCGCACGTCATGCAGCCCTTGTGCTCGATGTCGATGCGATAGCCCATGCACGCCTCCTTGTGGCTGGGGCGATCGTCGTCTCTCGGGCTGTAGGTGACCACGCCCCTCCGGGCGGGTGGGGCTGCCATCATTTCGGGTAGGTACCGGGGGCCATCCGGCCCGGGCCTTCGGCCGAGAACCTCGGCTCCGGTCTCGGCGACGGGGTCATGACCCCACGTCATCAAATCCCGGAATCGCGGGGCAGCAAACAGCCCGGAAGACTGCTCCCATGACCATGCGCCATCACGACGCGCTGAAACGGCCGATTCCGCTTGTCTATCCCAGGGTTTGATGACCCTGCGTCGTGATCGCGTCAGTCACGGTCCACCAGGCCGCCACGCATGGCGCGCGCCACCACCTCTGCCCGGTTCTGCGCGTGCAGCTTGTCGAGGATGTTGCGCAGGTGAAACTTGGCGGTGTTCTCGCTGATGCCCAGGTCCGCGGCAATCTCCTTGTTGCGCATCCCCGCAACGACCAGCCGCAGGACGACCAGCTCGCGCTCCGTGAGGCGGTCCGGGTCCCCGCGGCCGGCGTCGGGCGACGGAACGGCCAAAGGTTCTGGTCGCGCCAGTTCCGTCAGGATCCGGCCGGCGATCGCCGGGGTGATGGCCGCCTCGCCGCGCTCGATGGCGAGGAGCATGCCACGCAGTTCGGCGCTCTCGAGGTTCTTGAGCAGGTACCCGCGGGCGCCGGCCTTGATGGCGGCAAACAGGTCGTCGATGTCCTCACTGGCCGTGAGCATGACGATCGCGACGCCGGGCGCGGCCGAAGCCAGCCGCCGCGTTGCCTCCAGCCCGCCGCCCCCGGGCATCGCCACATCCATCAGTACAAGGTCCGGCCGCAGGACGACGGCGGCTTCGACCGCAGCGTCGCCGTCGGCAACCTGGCCTACCACCTCGTGGCCCCACGCGGTGAGCAGCGAAGCCACGCCGTCGCGGAAGAGGGCGTGGTCGTCGGCGAGGAGGATGCGCATCGTCAGGCCCCCACCGGTACCGGCGCATGCCCAGTCAGCGGCAGTTCCAGCCTGACCAGCACGCCGCCGCCCAACCGGTCCACGACTTGCACGGCCGCACCAATCCGGCCCGCCCGCTCGCGCATCGACCGCAACCCGTAGCCCGGCATCTGCGGGGTCAGGCCAGAGGCGCCTAGCCCGCGCCCATCATCCTCAACCGTCACGATCAGCACGCCGCCATCGGCCCATGCCGCAAGCCGCACCTTGTGGGCCAGCGCGTGCTTGCGCACGTTGGTGAGCGCCTCCTGGACGATGCGGTAGATATGCGTCTCGGCATCCGCGTCCAGGCGCAGGGACGCGGCAGAAGGCTCAATGGCCAACTCCAGCGCAAACCGCGACGCCTCCGCGACGCGCCTGGCGTGGGCCGCAAGTGCAGTGCCGAGGCCCTGCCCGGGCTCAATCGGCCCGCGGAGACCCAGAATGGTCTCGCGGACATCAACGTAGACGGCACGTGCCGCCGCACCCAGTTCGCCAAGCTGGGCACGCGCCTCATCCACGCGGCCCGCCTCAAGGAACCCGTCCACGGCCTGGCTCTTGGTGTTCACGTAGCCCAAGACCTGGGCGATGCCGTCGTGGAGCTCGCGGGCAATTCGCTCGCGCTCGTCAACCACCGCAAGCTCGCGGAGCCGAGCCTGCAGCCGCGCGTGCTCGAGGGCGATGGTCGCCTGATAGGCGAGCGAACTCAGCGTCTCCACCTCGTCGGCGTCAAACCCGCGCTCCGCAGCGGCACCCACCGCCAGCAGACCGATGGTGTCCCCGCCGCGCTGGAGCGGCACGGAAAGACGGGCCATGGCCATCTCGGTCGGCACAAACTGGAGCAGGGGCTCGTCGCCCTCGGGGCCGGCGGGCTTGATGATGCCCGCCCCGCGCACCCGACCAGCCAGGCCGTCTGCCGCCCGAAGCTCCAGCCGGCCATCGGCACCTTCAAGCAGCAGGACCGCCACATCAGCGCCGAGCAGCTCGCGTGCATGCGTGACCACGGCGGCGAGGACGCGGTCAACGTCAGTCATGGCGGCAATCGCCACGCTGACGCGGTGGAGCGCCCTTGCGGCGGCACCTCGCGCCTCAAGCTCCTCGTTTCGGACGCGAAGGTCGCGCGTCAGCGCGTCGATGCGCTTGAAGCCGAAGAACGCGATGACGATGCCGATCAGGAGGACGGTGCCCGTGATGAACAGGTTGTCCAGGGGGAACGACAGGTTCTGGTCCAGAAACTGGTCACCCAGCTCCTCCAGGAGGGCGACAGCGATCGCCGGCACGAGCACGATCAGCCATCGAAGCTGCAGGCGACGATTCGCGGGCGAGGACAAGGGTGCTCCGTCTCGGGTGGGCTGGGTGGCGGCGCCAGCATAGACCCGCCACCCCGAGAGGCGATGTACGTCAGCCCGGTTGACACCCGGGGCACCAGAAGGTGAGGCGCGGGAGGTCGCGGCCCTGATGCTCCACGCGGATCAACGTATGACAGCGCGGACACGGCAGCCCGGCGCGCCGATACACATGGCGCGGGCGGCGGCCGGTCGCGGCGCCTTCCCGGAGAACCGAGACCGCCAGATGCACCAACTCCCGAAGCGCGTTGTCGTCAAGCGCCGCCGCAAGCGTCCATGGCGAGCTCGAGGCCTGCCACAGCACCTCGTTCTTCACCTCGTTGCCGATGCCCGCCAGCGCCCGCTGGTCCAGGAGCGCCTCGGCGATCGTTGCGCTGGCCCGCAGCGGATTACGCAGCCGGCGCACGGCTTCGTCCACGTCGACTTCGGCTGCCAGCAGGTCCGGGCCAAGCCTTGAGAGCGACCGATGCACAGCTTCTGCGCGCTGCTCAAACAGCTCCACAACCGGCGCGTCAAAGCAGACGGCAACCGATCCCTCCACCTCCAGCACCAGCCTCGCCCTGGCGGCCGGTCGACGCCACCGCTCCCCCGGTGCATATCGGTGCCACGAGCCGTGCATCCGCAGGTGCGTGCGAAGCTCCAGCCCGTTGTCGAGGCGGATCAGCAGGTTCTTGCCGATCGCCTCCACGGCCGTCACCCTCGTGCCGACCACGCGCTCGATGCGGGGCTGGGCGCCGGGGCCGTTGGTGCGCGCGGCAAGGATCCGCTGCCCAAGCAGCCATGGCCGCAGCCCCGCGGCGGTGCGGGCGAGCGTGTCGCCCTCCGGCATCTAGGCCACCACGGGGAGCACTTGGAACCCCTCGGCCGCCGCGGCGCTGCGCAAGCGCGCGTCAAACGTCACGAACACCATCTCGGCGTCGACTTGGGCTGCGACGAGCGCAGATGCGAGGTGGATCGCATCGAGGGTCCCGAGCGCGTGGCGAACCGCGAGGCTGCCGGCACGACACACCAGCGCCGCGTCCGCATCCACCGGCGTCACCTGGCCCCAGAGGTCCGTGATCGACATTGAGCCGGGAGCCACGTCAAGATGATTGCGAACCGCTCGGCTGAAGACTGCCTGAAGTTCCACATCACCGATGATGGGCAAATCCGGCTCGTCGGTGGCGTCCCAGACGCGGCCCACGACCTCCGCACCCGGTTCAGGCACGGCGAGCTTGAACAGCGCCGACGTGTCGAAGCAGGCGCTCATCGGTTGCGCTCCTCCTCGCGCATCTCCAAGCATGATGTCCATGCTGCCGCCGGGGATTGCGATCTTGGACATGTCGGCTGCCTTTTCGCCCGTTCGTCTTGTGGCGCTTTGTCGCTCGCTCGCGCGGCAATCATGGCTGTGCCCGCTTCACGTTGACCTACCTGCTGGGCCGTCCGAGGGTGGGTTTGGCTGGTCGCAGGACGAACCCGCGGTACCCCGGGACGAAGCCCGCGGCGAGGAGCGCGTCGCGGCGCGGCCAGACGGCGACAGGTTCGCTGTCCGCCTTGGCGAGGACGAGCTCGCGGACACGGCCGTCGGCGACGAGGGCGCCGAGCGCGGGCAGGGCGGCGGCCAACACGGCCGAGTCATCCGCCGGGGGCAGGGCGACAAGCGACGAGCCGCCGCGATCCAAGTAGAGCGCCGCGGCACCATCCACCAGCACGACGTACGCACCGGCTGCACGTTGGAGCGGACGCCGATCGTGCTCATCACGGCGCGGCCACGGCAGGGCAGCGCCGTACGGGTTGGCCGGATCGGACGCCGCAAGCAGGTGCACGCGGCTGCTGCCGTCGCGGCTGCCGCCCGGGCCGCCATCCGCAGACGACGCCTCGCCGGGACCGGGGCGCATGGCCCGCAGCCGATCCACGGCACCCGGCAGGGCGAACTGCGCAGCGCCCAGACCGTCCACGAAGTAACCGCGTCGGATGCGACCGCGCTCCTCGAGCGCTC
>JANYAA010000015.1 GCA_025355255.1 Chloroflexota bacterium
GAGCGCTCCGAGTAGTTGCGCAGCGCATCCGTGGCCATGGCGGGCCCCAGATCTGAGCCGCCGATGCCGATGTTGACAACGTTGCGGATGCGCGCGCCCGTGAAGCCCGTCCAGCCGCCATTGCGGACGCGGTCGGCCAACGCGGCCATCTTGTCCAGCACGGCGTGGATCTCGGGCACGACATCCGTGCCGTCCACTACCAGCCGGGCGTCGCGCGGCAGGCGCAGGGCCGTGTGCAGGACGGAGCGGTTCTCGGTCACGTTGATCCGGTCGCCGCGGAACATCGCCGCGCGCCGCTGCTCCACACCTGCAGCCTGCGCCAGCGCCACAAGCAGGGGCATCGTGTCGGCGGTGATGCGGTGCTTCGAGTAGTCAAGGAACAGCCCCGCGCCTTCGGCCGTGAACGTCTGGGCGCGGGCCGGATCGGCGGCGAAGAGATCGCGCAGATGGCGGCTGCCGACGGCGGCGTGATGGGCCGTGAGGGCTGCCCACTGGGGGGTCTGGTCAATCGGGGTGGGGGGTGTGCTGGAGGTCGTGCTGCTCATGGTTTGTCGAGCGTATACCCGCGGTCCGGGGATGCGCCCCGATCACCAGTTCAGTCGTGGGGCTGGACGGCCCAGCCGGCTGGCGTGAGGGCGTGGAGCTCGCGCAGCCCCACGTCAAACCACAGCCCGTGAATAGTGAGCACGCCTTGCGACTCGCGCCGCCGGACCCACGGGAACGTCCGCAGGTTTGCCAGCGACTGTTCCACCACCAGATGCTCCAGCGCGCGCGGCCGGGCGGCCGGGTCGGCGGCATCGGCAGGATCCAGCAGCGGCTCCAGATCGCGCAGCCCGTCCACCCAGGCGCCGATGAAGTCCGTGGCGGTCAGCGGGGCTGCATCGTCAAACGCGGCCTTCACACCGCCGCACCCGCCGTGGCCCATCACGACGATGGACTCGACACCCAGGGCGAGCACGGCAAACTCCAGCGCGGCGCTGGCGGCGTGGCGACCGGCGTCTGGCGCATAGACTGGCACCAGCGCGGCCACGTTGCGCACCACAAACAGCTCGCCGGGACCGGCGTCAAATATGGCCTCCGGTGCCGAGCGCGAGTCGGAGCAGGCGATGACCATCGCGTGGGGCTGCTGCCCGACCGCCGCCAGCCGGGCATACAGCTCGTGCTCGGACGCGCTCAGGCCGTGCTGGAAGCGCCGATAGCCGGTCAGCAGATCGTCGGGGAGCGGGGAGGAGAGCGGCGACGTCATGGGCGTGATCCTACCCGCGGTGCCGAGGCGATGGTCCTTCTCGCCTGCTTTCACCGCTCGTCCTCCAGGCGGACGGTGTCCGGCACCGTTGTGGCTACCGTCCTCCACGAGGCCCGTAGCCAGATTCAGGCCCCGCAGAGGCCTCGGCTTGCCGGGGAGCGGATACACTCCCGCGCTGTGACCATCCCCCAGTCGCGCGTGCGCAACTTCTCCATCATTGCCCATATCGACCACGGCAAGTCCACGCTCGCCGACCGGCTGCTGGAGCTGACCCACACCATCGAGGGCCGGCAGATGATGAGCCAGGTCCTGGACTCCATGGACCTTGAGCGCGAGAAGGGCATCACCATCAAGGCGAGGGCCGTCCACCTTGAGTACCAGGCCAACGACGGCGAGACCTACGCGCTCAACCTGATCGACACGCCAGGACACGTGGACTTCAGCTATGAGGTCAGCCGCAGCCTGCAGGCGTGCGACGGCGCAATCCTCGTGGTGGACGCGGCGCAGGGCATCGAGGCCCAGACGCTCGCGAACGTGCACCTGGCGATCAAGGAAGGCCTGGAGATCATCCCGGTCATCAACAAGATCGATCTGCCGTCGGCCCAGCCGGAGCTCGTCATGGACGAGCTGGAGAACGTCTTGGCCATCCCGCGCGAAGAGGTGATCCTCGCCTCGGCGAAGGACGGCACAGGCGTCCCGGAGATCTTGGAGGCCATCGTGGCCCGGATTCCGCCGCCCAAGGGCTCGCCCGATGCGCCGCTTCGCGCGCTCGTGTTCGACAGCCACTACGACCCCTACAAGGGCGTCATCTGCTACATCCGCCTTGCGCAGGGCACGCTCCACGACCGCGATGTCATCCGCCTGATGGCCAGCGGCGCCGAGACCGAGCTGCTGGAGCTGGGCGTGTTTCGGCCGCAGCTGGTGCCGATGGAGACGCTCCGCGCGGGCGATGTTGGCTACGTGGCGACGGGCCTCAAGAACGTCCGCGAGGCGCAGGTGGGCGACACGGTCACCACCGTGGCCAACCCCGCGAGCGCGCCGCTCCCCGGCTACCAGGAGGCGAAGAGCCTGGTGTTCGCGGGACTCTACCCCTTGTCCGGCCCGGACTACCCGCTGCTGCGCGACGCGCTGGAGAAGCTCCACCTCAACGACGCGTCCGTGACGTACGAGCCGGAGTCATCAGTCGCCTTGGGT
>JANYAA010000274.1 GCA_025355255.1 Chloroflexota bacterium
GGCCGGTCTTCCTGACGTATCCGGCCTGCGCAACCGTTGACGCGCTTGTGGCCAAGGCGACCGAAGGCGCGGTCGCGCGAAGCCCGCTATTCGACTTCACGGCGCCAGACGGCGTGACCCACACGGTCTGGACGGCCACCGAGGACGAGGCGGCTCAAATCACCGCGGCGTTTGCGGGCATCCCGGCGCTATACATCGCCGATGGCCACCACCGCGCCGCCAGCGCTATGCGCGCTCGGCGCGCCCTCGGCGGCATCGGTGCGACGGAAGCCGACTGGTTCCTCGCGGTCGTCTTCCCGCACAACCAGATGCAGATCCTCCCGTACCACCGGGTGGTCAAGGACCTCGCCGGGCGGACGGCCGCACAGCTGCTGGACGGGATCCGTGCGGCCGGCATCGGCGTGGCGCCCGGCGGCGATACGCCAGCGGGACCCGGCGAGGTGGCGCTGTACCTCGACGGCCGGTGGCACCGCTTGACACTGGCTCCCGCCGCTGCGGACACCGCGCCGGCCGACCAGCTCGACGTGTCGCGGCTCTACGACCAGGTGCTTTCGCCCCTCCTGGGCATTGGCGATCTGCGGACGGACAAGCGGATCGACTTCATCGGCGGCATCCGCGGTCCTCAGGCGCTGTCGGCTGCTGTGGACAGCGGCGCGGCGGCGGTTGCATTTGCGATGCACCCCACAAGTATGGAAGACGTGATGAGCATCGGCGACGCGGGCGGGATTATGCCCCCAAAGTCCACCTGGTTTGAGCCGAAGCTCCGCGACGGTCTGCTCGTCCACCTCATCTAGCCCAGCCCCGGGCAACCGAAGCCAGCGCCAGAGGAGCCAGCCATGAAGGTCCTCATCGCCGACCAGTTTGAGCAGTCCGGCCGTGACGGGCTTGCGGCCGCCGGGTGCGACGTGGTGTTTGACCCGGCGCTCAAGGACAACGCCCTGGCCAACGCCTTGCGCACAACCGGCGCCAAGGTTCTCATCGTCCGCTCCACCAAGGTCACCGCGGCCATGATGGAGAGCCCGGATCTGGCGCTGATCGTCCGCGCGGGCGCCGGCTACAACACGATTGATGTTGCGGCCGCGTCTGCGCACGGCGTCTACGTCTCCAACTGCCCTGGCAAGAACTCGGTGGCTGTGGCGGAGCTGGCGATGGGGCTGATCCTGGCACTTGACCGCCGGATCCCGGACGGGACGGCTGCGCTGGCAGCGGGCCAGTGGAACAAGAAGGAGTTCTCAACCGCCGCGGGCCTCGCCGGCAGGACGCTTGGGCTGCTGGGCTTCGGGAGCATCGCCCAAGAGGTTGCGCGTCGCGCCCAGGCGTTCAGCATGAACCTCGTGATCTGGTCGCGTCGCTTTGAAGACCAGCCAGGCGCGGATTTGCGCGCCTACGGCATCGACACCACCAGCCGGTCCTCGACGGTGACCATTGCGGCCTCCCCGGCCGATGTCTTCTTCGCTGCCGACATCGTCAGCATCCACCTGGCCCTAGCCGCCGATACGCGCGGCATGGTCAACGCCGACCTCCTCGGCCGTCTCAAGCCGGGCGCAATCCTTGTGAACACCGCCCGTGCCGAGGTGGTGGACTACGCGGCACTCGCCATTGCCGTCCGCGAGCGCGGACTCCGCGTGGGCCTCGACGTCTACCCTGACGAGCCGGCCGTTGCCACAGGCGAGTTCGACTTCCCGCTGGCGCGCGACCCCGGCAAGGGCCTGCTCTACGGCACCCACCACATCGGCGCATCCACCGAGCAGGCGCAGGAGGCGATCGCCGCCGAGACCGTTCGGATCGTCCGCGCGTTCAAGGAGACGGGGCGCGTGCCCAACGTGGTCAACCTTGCGCGCCAGTCCCCCGCGACACACATGTTGGTGGTGCGCCATCGAGACCGCCCGGGCGTCCTCGCCCATGTCTTCGAGCAGCTCCACGACGCGGGCATCAACGTTCAGGAGACCGAGAACATCGTCTTCGAGGGGGCCGAGTCGGCGATCGCCCGGATCAACCTCGACCACGCCCCGACCCCGGAGCTTGTCGTCGCCATCACCGAGGGCAACGAGCACGTGCTCAGCACCCAGCTCGTCGCCCTGTAGCCTTCCCCCGCCGACACCATCAGGAGACGCCCCGTGACCAACCGCATCTACAACTTCTCAGCCGGCCCGGCCGTCATGCCCATGCCGGTCCTTGAGCAGGTCCAGCGCGACCTCATCGAGCTGCCTGGCGTCGGCATGTCCGTGATGGAGATCAGCCATCGCTCGGGCCCGTTTGAGGCGATCATCGGCGCGGCCGAGGCGGACATCCGCACGCTCGCCGGCGTCCCGGACAACTACAAGATCCTGTTCCTGCAGGGCGGCGCGACGCTCCAGTTCTCGATGGTCCCGATGAACCTCCTCACCGAGGGCCGGACGGCCGACTACATCATGACCGGCACTTGGGCCGACAAGGCGCTCAAGGAGGCCAAGCGCGTGGGGACGACCCACGAGACGGGCTCGACCGCCGACACCAACTTCAACCGGATCCCACGCGACGATGAGCTCGCGTTCACGCCCGGCGCCGCCTACGTTCACATGACCTCGAACAACACCATCGAGGGAACGGAGTGGCACCGCGTGCCCCAGGTGCCCGATGACGTGCCGCTCGTGTCGGACGCCTCATCGGACATCTTCAGCGGGCCCATCGACATCTCGAAGTACGGGCTGATCTACGCCGGGGCGCAGAAGAACCTCGGGCCGTCGGGCGTCACGCTCGTGATCATTCGCGAGGACCTGCTCGCCAGGTCCAGCAAGTCGCTCCACACGATGCTCAACTACACCATCCACGCGGAGAACGGCTCGCTGTACAACACGCCGCCGGCGTTTGGCGTGTACACGCTGGGCCTCGTGATCAAGTGGCTGCTGGCCAATGGCGGCCTCGCCGGGATCCAGGCTGTCAACCAGCGGAAGGCGGGCAAGCTCTACGCCGAGCTGGACCGCACGGGCTTCTGGACGCCCACCGCGGACAAGGCAAGCCGAAGCCTCATGAATGTCACCTTCCGCCTCGCCACCGAGGACCTGGAGAAGGCGTTCATCAAGGAAGCGACCGCCGCCAACTTCGATGGCCTCAAGGGGCACCGGGCGGTTGGCGGTATGCGCGCCTCCATCTACAACGCGTTCCCCGAGCACGGGATCGACGAGCTGGTCGCATTCATGCGCGAGTTCGAGGCAAAACGCGGATAGTACAGAACTCTTACAGCCAGCCCCGGGCGCGGCTGGTAGGATGACGTCGTTCCTGGAGGATCTTGCCTTGCTGTTGCATCTTCTCCTCGCCCTCGCCGTCTCCGCCATCCTCATCCAGGTGGCGGTCTTCAGCACCACCATCTATCTGCACCGCTTCGCCACGCACAAGGCGCTGATCGTCCACCCGGCCGTGGAATGGACGTTCAAGATGGCGTTGTGGCTGACGACGGGGCAGTGCACCAAGGAGTGGGTGGCGGTGCACCGTAAGCATCACG
>JANYAA010000275.1 GCA_025355255.1 Chloroflexota bacterium
GGACCAGGTGCTGCTCGCCCGGGCCGCCGGGCTGCCCGTCACCTGTGACGTGACGCCGCACCACCTCGCGTTCACCGACGAGTGGATCGCCGGCGCGCGGCGGTTTGCCTGGGAGGCATCGGGCGACCCGTGGGCGGATGGCGCACTGGTCGCGACGCCCTTTGACACGTCCCTGCGGGTCAACCCGCCGCTGCGCTCGCCCGAGGACGCGCTCGCCTGCTGGGCCGCGCTTGCCGACGGCACGGCCACCGCCATCGCCACAGACCACGCGCCGCACACCGAGGTGGACAAGCACATGGAGTTTGGCTGGGCCATCAACGGCATCAGCGGGATTGAGACGGCGCTGTCACTCGTGCTTGCCGGGGTCAGGGCCGGATTGTTGCCGCTGGCCGCCGCCGTTGCGGCACTCACAACCGGACCTGCCGCTGTGCTCGGCGACCGCTCGCCGATTGCCCCCGGGCTCCGCGTGGGCGAGGCGGCTGACCTCGTTGTGGTTGACGCGGGCGCCGCGTGGACCGTGACCGCCGCAGCGCTCCGCTCGAAGGGCAAGAACTCGCCGCTGCTGGGCCGCGCGGTGCGGGGCGTCGTGCGCCTGACGCTGGCCGCCGGCGAGGTTGCATACCGGGCAGATTGAACGAACGGCGGGGCTGCCCCGTCTTTCAGGCGTGAACAGCAGAATCGGCATCATCCAGGGGGAGCAGGTGGCCGCCCGCGACCGTGAGAGATCGCCCCTCGATCGCGGCGCCATGTTCGCAAGGCTTGCCGAGGGGCAGCTGGACTCGGCCTATCGGCTTGCCACGTTCATCCTCGCCGGCGACAGGGCTGAAGCCGAGGATGCGGTGCATGACGCCTCCGTCCGGGCTTGGAACCATTTCGGCGACTTGAAGGACCAAGCGTCGTTTGAGCCATGGTTCACGCGGATCGTCGTGAACTGCTGTCGCGATCGGCTTCGAGCTCGACGTGTCCAACCGCTGGGCGAGGCGGAGCTTGCGGCATCGCTCGACCCAGACGCTGCCGAAGCTCTTGCGCGCTCCGATTCGCTTGAGCGCGCGATGCTGGCGCTCTCGCCGGAGCACCGCGTGGTGGTCGGCCTGCACTATCTCGGCGATTACTCAGTGGATGAGATTGCGGCCCGCACAGGTGTCCGAGCGGGCACGGTGAAGAGCAGGCTTCATTACGCGTTGCGATCGCTCCGAGCCTCGCTTGAGGCGGCCGAGCGGGAGGTGGTCCGATGACTGACGAGGAGTTTGAGCGTGAGGTCCGCGCGGCGGCGCACCGAGCTGCGGCTGGCTACGCCCCCGAGGCACTCCGCGCGCGGGTGGCGGCGGTCCCGGCGGCTGGCCCGCGGGTCGCGCCATCGGGGCGCTTTCCGTCGGCCCTTCGTTTCGCGATCGCGGCCGTCGTGGTTGTCGCGGTCGCGGGCGCTGGCGCCATGGCCGTGGCAACCCGGTCACACACGCCGACCGCGGCGCCCGGGAACTCCGCCAGCGCGGCGGTCACGGCATCGCCCGCGCCTTCGGCATCGGCAGCTCCGTCGCCATCGCCTTCGGCATCGGCGATCGTGACACGCATCCTTGGGCAGATCTCCGTCACGATGCCCGCGGATTGGCATGTGCTGTGGCCGAAGGTGTGGATCATGCCCATGGGTCCAACGCTGTACATCAGCAACGCCGCGATCGCGGATCCGTGCCCCACCCAGTTTGAGAAGGGCGACGCCTGCATGAAGCCGCTCGCAGAACTGCCCCCCAACGGGATCCTAGTGACGGCGGGAGGGTCCGCGGTCGCGGGAGTGCAATACGCCGTCATCAGGAGGCCTGTCGATCAGACGTGCTCGGCGATTGGCGGAGAGCGGGAGCTGGGCGCGGCGTTTCTCGGGATGGTGGTGAGGGCCTGCCTGCGCGGACCCGACCTGGCGTCGGGCGAGGATGCGTTCCGGCAGATGGTTGCATCCATGAAGCGAAACTAGCCGATCTGACTGGCGCACCGGCTGCGCCACGCCCGTCCGCGCTCGCTAGGCTTGGCGCATGACGAACATCGCCGAGCTCCAGGACGTTGAACAACGCTCGTACTGGCAGGCCACCATGCCCGCCATCGCGGACCACACGGGCAAGCCCCTGCCCGATGCCGTGGACGTGGCGGTGATCGGCGGCGGCTTTGTAGGCCTCGGGGCGGCGCGGCGCGCGGCGGAGAACGGCGCCTCGGTGGTGCTCCTTGAGGGCGAGACGCTGGGCTGGGGCGGCGCCACGCGCAACGGCGGGATGTGCCACCCGGGGTACAAGCACGGGATCCTGCAGCTGATCGCGGAGCACGGCGAGGACAAGGGTCTGGCCATCTACAACGAGTCGCTCGACGGCTTCAACCACACCAAGGCGCTGGCGCTAGAGATCGGCGCCGAGTGGGAGCAGCACGGCGGCCTGTCGCTGGCCGTGGCGCCTTCGCACTTCGCCGGGTTCGCCAAGTCGCTTGAGGGCTACAAGCGGGTCGGCATCGAGGCGCACATCGTCGAGAAGGCGGATCTGCGCAGCGAGATTGGCACCGATGCCTTTGTGGGCGGCCTGGCCAACGAGATGTACGGCGCGCTGCACCCCGGCAAGCTGATCGCCGGGATGGTGACGCAGGCCGAGACCGCGGGCGCGGACCTCCACGAGGGCGTCCGGGCGCAACGGGTACGCCTCCAGGCGGACGGGCGGCGTGTCGTGGAGACCAGCCGCGGCGCGATCCATGCGCGCGAGGTGATCGTCGGCACCAACGGGTACACGGGCGGCGTGACGCCCTCGCTTCGTCGGCGGCTGATGCCCATCGGCAGCTTCATCGTCGTCACGGACCCGCTGCCGGACGATCTGGCCAGCGACGTGAGCCCGCGCCGGCGCATGTTTGCCGACACGAAAAACTTCCTCTTCTACTGGCACCTCACGGCCGACAACCGGATGCTGTTTGGCGGGCGTGCGTCGATGTGGCCCTCGTCGATCATGCACACGGCTGAGATTCTGCACCGCTCGATGATCGAGCTGCACCCGCAACTGCGCGGCATCCGGATCGCGTACGGATGGGGCGGCAAGGTGGCGTTCACCTTTGACCGGATGACGCACGTTGGGCGGGCCGACGGCGTGGCGTACGCGGTTGGCTGCTGCGGCTCCGGCGTGGCGACGATGCCGCTGCTGGGCGCCAAGGTGGCGGACTGGGTGCTTGGCGCTGGTCCCGCGCCGGAGCTTGCGGCACTCTCGTTCCCGCTGGTGCCCGCGCCGTTCGAGGGGCGCGCCTGGTTCCTGCCGCTTGCGGGCGAGTACTGGAAGACGAAGGACCGGCTGGCGTTCCGCGAGGCGGCCGCTGCCGAGGCTGCAGCTGCCGGCGGCGCGCCGAAGAGCTAGAGATCGGCTGCCAGGCTCCGGAGCTTCGCCAGCAGGCGGTCGATGTCGGCCTCGGTGGTGAGGTAGTTCACAACGCCGGCGCGCAGGTACGCTCGGCCGTGCAGCATGGTGGTGGAGAGCCAGCCGTCGCCGTCCTGCTCAAGCGCGGCACAGAGGCGGTCCTGGTGCGCATCGAGCTGGGCCGGGGCCATCGCGCCCTGGGGGACATGCCGGAAGCACACCACGGACAGCGCAGGGACCGCCGGGACGGCCTCGAAATCCTCCGACTCCGCGCAGCGCGCCGCCAAGTGCGCCGCCGCATCGTCGTTCATCTCGACAAGCCGGCCGAGGCCGGTCGTGCCCAGATGCTTCCACGATGCCCACAGTTTGAGCGCGCGGAAGCGGCGCGTGCCCTCAAAGCCCAGCTTGTAGAAGTTGAGCTGGCCCGCGTGGCTGTCGTGGGCGCTGTGGTCAACATCGGCTGCGCCATCGGTTGTGCCTTCGCCGCCGCGGTAATACTCGGGCGAGCGGTCAAAGGTCTGTCGGAGGTGGTCGCCGTCGCGGACGACGAGGCCGCCCAAGTCGTACGACTGGAAGAACCACTTGTGGGGATCAACGGTGACGGAGTCGGCCAGCTCCAAGCCGGGGACGCGGGCCGCGTCACGCTCCGACAGCCGCGCCGCCCCGCCGTACGCCGCATCCACGTGGAACCAGAGACCTTCGTTGGCCGCAAGCGCCGCCAGCTCCGGGACAAGATCCACGGAGCCCGTGTTTGTGGAGCCGGCAACAGCGGCGATGGCCACGGGTCGCAGGCCACGTGCGCGGTCGGCCGCAATGGCGTCCGCCACGGGGGCGGCGTGGAGCCGGAAGCCCTCGTCCGTCGGCAGCACCACGAGCGTCTCCGGCGGGAAGCCCAGCTCGTCAAGCGCCCGGGCAATGGAGAAGTGCGTCTGGTCGCCCGTGTAGACGCGGACACCCTCAAGCGCCGCGCCACGTGGCGGCCTCGGCAGCCCGGCAAGCCTGCGCAGGTGCACGTCGCGGACAAGGGCCATCGCGATGAAGTTGGCCATGACGCCGCCGGACGTCAGGAGGCCGAACGAACCCCCGCCGTAGCCGACGAGGTCGCACAGCCAGCGGACAACCTCCTCCTCCACAAATGCGCCGACGGGACCCGCATGCCAGACATCGATGCCCTGGTTGGTCCACTGCGCCAGCACCTCGCCCACGATGGACGCGACGAGCGGTGGCGGCGTGAAGTAGCTGAGCGCCCGCGGGTGGTAGCTGTTGAGCGTGTGCGGTGCGATCTTGTCGCGGAACTCGTTGAGGACGGTCTGCAGCGTGACGGGATCGCGGGGCGCCGGGCCGGGGCCGCCGCGGTTGCCGAAGTAGAGCCGGCGGAGCGCCTGGTAGTCCGTGGGCAGGCCCATTGCGCGGACCATCGCCTCGTCGTACAGCCAGTCCAGCGACGCCTCCCACGTGGCGGCGCCCGCGAGCCTGAGCGCGTCACGCGAGATGGCCGCGTCGCGGATGCCGATGAGCTCGGGTTCGGGGTGCCAGCGGAAGGGCGCGAGGGGGTCGTCCATGCGCAGATGGTAGGGCTGGCGCGCCCCCGGCGTGGCGGAGGCGGGCGGAGGCGGCCAGGACTCCCAGTCAGGACTGGCAGTCCTGACCGTGGCCCCGTCCCCAGAGCCTCGCCCGGCCGGTGACGGTACAGTCACGACATGACCACGCCACAGGACCCCAGCACGGCAACGCCCAAGACGGCCGACAAGCCAGCCGAGTACAAGGGCGAGCCGCTCAACGCCGAGCGCGGCCCGGGCCTGGGATGCTTCTGGATCCAGGTCGCGACGCTCGTCTTTCTGCTGATTCTGACGCCGCTGAGCGTCACCTGGCGCTGGCCGGAGTGGGCGAGCGGCGTCCTGCTGCTGTTGATCATCCTGGTGCTGCTGTTTGCCGGCCAGACGGTCATCTTCCTGCTGCGCCTCGTTGCCGCGGGCCGGGGCGAAGGCCGCCGGCGCCCCATGGCGAGCAACACGCCCACGGTCGGCGACCTTGAGGCCGAGGCGGACGCACCGGCTGCGCCCACGTTGGTTGGGTCGCCAGATCAGGGCATGCGAGAATAGACAGCCGCCAAGGCGCCGTCTCGAGCAAGGAACCAGCCCGTGCCCGTCCTCGCCACATTCTTCACCGTCCGCCGCGGTCGAGATCCGTTCTTCAAGTTCTTCATGAAGACGATCTTTCCCAAGCAGGTGAAGGAGTACGAGACCAAGTTCGGCATCAGGTTTCTCGGCTGGTACAACGTCGCCCACGGCTGGGACTTCGACAACGTCATCCTGCTGGACCTGCCCGACTACGGGACGCTCGACAAGCTGGAGTCTGACGAAGCCACACGCGCCCTCGGCCACCGGGCTGGGGAGTGGATGTTTGAACGTCATCACTCGATGTTCCTCCGAGAGCGTCTCGGTCCGGACCTCGAATACCACCGATAAGGAGGCAATCGCATGGACGTGAGCCGCAACGCGATGCTCGGCGAGCTGGCCAGCGATGCCGCCGGCGAGCGCAATGACTATGTGGTCCAGGCCACGGAGCAGCTGCGCAAGTTCCTTGACCGCAACCGAGACCGCATTGCCGAGCTTGGCGGCCTGACCCTCATCGACGAGGACCCGGACTACCTCTCGATTGCCCCCGATGCCACCTTCCGTGTGCGCAGCCGCTACGAGGATCCGGCCACCGGCGAGTGGACATCCGACACCGAGGTCATCGACAACGCCTCGGAGCTCGTAGAGCTCTACAACCCGGCCGAGATCTTTGCGGCCTTTGCCGAGGCTGCCCGTGAGGCCGCGGGCTTCGCGCCCGAGCCCACCGCTGCCGAAGAGATGATCGATGCCGCGGGCGTCCCGCCTGAGGCCACGTTTGTGCTGGGCGAGGACGACGGGTACGCCGCCGCCGCCGACCGCTGGGCGGCCGGTCGTGGCGAGGTGCTGGAGGCGGACGATGTCGATTCTGCCGCTGCCGCGCTATACAACATCGCCCTGGACTTCCAGGAGCGGAGCCAGCGGACCGAGGCCGCCCTGCTCGAGGAGTTCGAGGAGGCGGTTGCGAAGCTCGCTTCGCTGCTGGGCGACGTGATCATCCTGGACGAGGAGGACGAGCGCCTCATTCTCGGCTCCGGTGGCCGGTTCCGCGGCGAGGTCCTCCCGGAGGACAACGCCAACGAGTGGAAGGAGCTCAGCTCGCCCGAGGAGATCGTGGAGTTCTACGACCCCACGGACATCTTCGGCGACCTTGCCGACACCCTGGCCGAAGCGTTCCCGGCGGTTGCCGGCGAGGGCGAGGACGGCGAGGACGATGACGAGGACGACGGGGACGAGGCCGAGGACGAGGACGTGGCCCCGGACGACCACGCCGAGGACAAGGGCGGCGAGGCGCGCCCCTAGCCCGTCGTGTGGCCGCTCGGTGCAGAGCTGATCGACAGCCGGGAGATCCTGCCCGGCCAGTGGCTCCAATCCTGGCACGCTCCAGCAATCGCTAGCGCGGCGCGGGCTGGGCAGGTTGTCCACGTCCGCACCGTTGCGGCGGGCGGCCTGCCGCTGCGCCGGCCGCACCCCATCACGACGGCTGATCCGGCCAGCGGCACCATCACGCTCCAGTCGAGCGGG
>JANYAA010000061.1 GCA_025355255.1 Chloroflexota bacterium
GCCGTTGTCCGTCCAGGGGTTGTGCGACGCGGTGATCACCACACCGGCGGCGGCGCCGCGCTGGACCACCTCGTAGGACGACATCTGCGTGGGCACGGCAGTCTTGCTGATCGCCACGGGGATGTCGTGGGCCATCAGCACCTCAGCCGCGGCACGGGCGAAGTACTCAGAGGCAAACCGGCGGTCATAGGCCAGCACCACACCCTTGGCCTGCTCGCCGCGCTCGGTGACGTAGCGGGCGACGCCATCGGCGCAGCGCCGCACGTTCTCAAAGGTGTACTCGTCGGCGACGCGGGCGCGCCAGCCGTCGGTCCCGAAGACGATCTTGGTCGGCGCAGGGGCCGATGCCTGGCTGGTCACGAACGGGCCTCCGCGGCTGCACAACGATCAAGAAGCGCCTGCACAACCGGCAGGTGGGGGCGGGCGCCACGCAGGAGCGCGATCGGCGCGTCTGCTGTGATCGTACCTTCGCCCACGTCACGGACCGTGATGCCGCTAGGGCCCTTGGCGATCACGAGGTCGCCTTCGGCCGTGAGCACGGAGGTGCCGGGCTCCACTACAGCGCCGTCGATGCCGGGCGCGCCCAGCACCTCGAGCAGGGCGGGCCAGGTGCCAACGTCGGTCCAGCCCACCTCCATCGCCGCCATAACAACAAGACCCGCCGTGGCGGCTGGCTCCATCACGGCGTAGTCGATGGAGCGGCTGGGCAGCGCGGCGTACGCCGTGGCGATGTCGCCGCTGGCGAGACCGCGGCGGACCCCATTGGCAACCTCCGGGGCGAAACGCTCCAGCGCGTCGATGATCGCCTGACGACGCCAGAGGAACATCCCCGCATTCCACGCGACGCCGGGCATGCCCCAGAGCACGCGCGCACGGTCCGCGCCGGGCTTCTCCTCGAAGGCCTCAAGTGGGTACGCCTCCAGACCCGACACGCGTTCTCGGCGCGCGACGACCGGGCGCAGGTAGCCGTACTCGGTGGCGGGTCGCGTCACCTCCACGCCAAGCGTCACGAGCGGCGACGCCACGCCAAACGAGCCTGGTGCGAGGCCGTTGGCCGCGTCACGCAGCACGGAGCGGAAGGGGCCTTCGCGGGCGGGGTCGATGCGGTGATCTGCGGGCAGGACGACCATCACGCCATCCGGGTCAGCCGCGGGCTGGAGCGCAGCGAGCGCGATGGCGGCGGCGGTGTTGCGGCCCTCGGGCTCAATGATCAGGTGCGCGTCAGGAACTTGGGCGGCGACCAGCGGCGCCCAGCCAGCCGACACGACGACGCTGATGCGGGTGTCCGCCGGCAGCTCCGGACCACGCAGCCGCGCAACGGTGCGCTGCAGCAGGGTCTCCCCCTCGGGCAGCAGCGGCAGGAAGGGCTTTGGCCGCTGCGCGGTGCTGATGGGGCGGAGCCGCGTGCCACCCCCGCCGGCCATGATGACGATGTCCATAGCCCCATTCTAGGGATGGGCGCCCACGGGGTTCCCGCCGCAGGCTCAACACGGCCTTGCAGTTGTATCCCAGACGCACGCCAACGCTGACCGCCGCACGCCGCGTCTCAGCGCGGAGGCATCGGCCCCGCGTCATCGGCCAGGATGGCCGCCATGTCGGTCCGCTCCCACGGCAGATCCAGGTCCGGCCGGCCAAAGTGGCCATATGCAGCGGTCTGCTTGTAGATGGGCCGGAGCAAGTCCAGCCGCTCGATGATGGCGCGCGGTCGCAGGTCGAAGTGGCGGTTCACAATCTCGAGGATCTTGTCGTCAGCAATCCGACCCGTGCCGAAGCTCTCCACGGACACGGACAGTGGCTTGGCGATGCCGATGCCATATGCCACCTCAATCTCAAACCGGTCCGCGATTCCTGCCGCAACCACGTTCTTGGCCACCCAGCGGGCGGCGTACGCGGCGGAACGATCCACCTTGGACGGGTCCTTGCCCGAGAAGGCGCCGCCGCCGTGGCGGGCCATACCACCGTACGTGTCCACGATGATCTTGCGCCCGGTGAGGCCCGCATCACCCATGGGGCCGCCTGTGACAAAGCGGCCCGTGGGGTTGACGTGCATGACCGGATCCACGCGCCGCAGCTCGGCGGGGATGGTGAGCAGGATCACATGCTCGATCATGTCTGCGCTGATCTGGGCGTGCTCCGCATCCGGATCGTGCTGCGTGGAGAGCACCACCGTGCGCACCGCCACAGGCTTCCCGCGGTCGTACTCCACGGTGACCTGGGTCTTGCCGTCCGGGCGCAGGTAGCTGATGGACCCGTCCTTGCGGACTTCCGCGAGGCGACGCGCCATGCGGTGGGCCAGCGCGATGGGCAGCGGCATGAGCTCTGGCGTCTCATTGCAGGCGAACCCGAACATCATCCCCTGATCGCCGGCGCCCTGCTCGTGGTCATCTTCCCGATCAACGCCGCGGGCGATATCCACCGACTGCGCTTTGACGCTGACCATGGTCCCGCAGGTCTCGTAGTCAAACCCGTAGTCCGACCGCGTGTAGCCGATCTCCTTGACCGTCTGGCGGACGATATCCTGGAACTCCACGTACGTGGACGTGGTGATCTCGCCGAATACCAGCACCAGACCCGTGGTGGTGGACGTCTCGCACGCCACACGGGCGTTCGGGTCTTCCTTGAGGATGGCGTCAAGGACGGCGTCTGAGATCTGGTCACACATCTTGTCCGGGTGACCCTCGGTCACGGACTCCGATGTGAAGAGGTAGCTGGACGAGTCAAGAATGCTCATTGGATCTCTGCGCAGGGATCAGGGGAGGACAGGCTCGAGCGTATCACCGAGCGCGGCCCCAACCGTTTAGCATGCGGCCATGACCAACCTCGATCCGCGCCCGCTTGATGCTGCTGATCCGCTTGCGACCTTCCGGTCGCGGTTCGCGATCCCCGATCCGGGCCTCGTGTATCTGGACGGCAACTCACTGGGCCGACCGCCGCTCGCGGCGCTGGAGCGCGCATCACAGGTGGCCACCCAGGAGTGGGGGGGCGAACTGATCCGCGGCTGGGGTCATTGGCTTGACCTGCCGCAACGGGCGGGTGGCGCGGTGGCCGCGGCGGTTCTCGGCGCCCAGCCTGGCACAACGATTGTCACGGACTCCACGACCATCAACCTCTACCGGGTCGCGACCGCCGCCCTCGATGACCGGCCGGACCGCAGGGCCATCATCATCTCCCGCGATGACTTCCCGACGGATCGGTACATCGTCGAGGGGCTCGCGGCCAGGCGCGATCTGGAGATCCGCTGGCTGAATCCGGACCCAGTGGTTGGCGTGACGGCCGCGGAGGTCGCCGCACGGCTGGATCACGATGTGGCCCTTGTCCTGCTCTCGCTGGTCGATTACCGCTCCGCGGCCATTGCCGACCTTGATGCCATCGAGCTCCTTGCGCGCGATGCCGGCGCCCACGTCCTGTGGGACTGCTCGCACGCGGCCGGCTCCATCGAGCTTGACTTCGCGGCCCGCGATGTCGGTCTGGCGGTCGGGTGCTCCTACAAATACCTGAATGGCGGCCCGGGCGCACCCGCCTGGCTGTACATCGCCCCGCGGCTCCAGGGTCAGCTTCGACCGCCAGCAAGCGGCTGGTTCGCTCAGCGCGACCAGTTCGAAATGGGCCCGAGGTTCGAGCAGCGGTCAGGGATCGCCGGCTGGCTGGCCGGCACGCCGCCCGTGATCGGGACGAGCCTGGTTGAGGTTGGCGTGGCGATGATCGCCGAAGCCGGAATGGTGGCGATCCGCGCCAAGTCGCAAGCGCTCACGGCGTACATGGTGAAGCTGTTCGACGAGATCCTCGCGCCGCTCGGCTGCGAGCTTGGGACCCCGCGCGACCCGTCCGTCCGAGGCAGCCACGTCGCCGTCCTCCACCCGGTGGCGCGGGAGCTCTGCGCGGCGTTGGTGGCACGTGGCGTCATCCCCGACTTCCGCGAGCCCAACATCGTGCGCTGCGGGCTCTCCCCGCTCACCACCTCGTTCGCCGACGTCAGGGCCGGGGTGGATGCGCTGGCTGATCTCCTTCGTGCTCGAGGCGAGGCGCCAGATTCGCCAGGCTAGTCGGACCGCGCTCCGAGGCCGGGCACCTCGACGATGTCGATCCCATCCGCGAGCGCGAAGCCGAAGACTCGGCCGAGAAACCCGAGTTCCGTGCGCAGCTGGGTACGACGCGAGTCCGCACGGCGGAACCCGTGGCCCTCGCCGTCGAAGCGAACCGCCACGTACGGCACGCCGGCAGCGGCAAACCCGGTCTCCATTGTGTCCAGCTGGGACGGCGGCACCACCTTGTCGTCCAGCCCCTGGAAGAGCAGCATCGGCGCGCGAAACCGGTCCAGGACGTGGATCGGCGATCGCTCCGCGAAGACCGCCTTACCCTCTGGCCACGGCGCGAGGAGCCCCTCGTCGTAGCGGCTTTCAAACTTGTGGCCGTCCTGGTGGATCAGCGCGAGGTCGGCGATGCCAAAGAGGCTGATCCCCGCAGCGAACACGTCGGGCTGGAACGCCAGCGCCGCAAGGGTCGTATAGCCGCCTGCGCTGCCGCCGCGGATCACCAGGCGGGCAGGATCCGCGTCCTCGCGCGCCACCAGATAGCGGGCGGCCGCCACGCAGTCGTCCACGTCCGCGATCCCCCACTGGCCCTGGAGCGCATCTCGATATGGGCGGCCGTAGCCGGTGGAGCCGCGGTAGTCCACGTCCACCACGGCAATCCCGCGTGAGGTGAACATCGCCCGCTCCAGCGAGAGCGCGGATGACGCCTGCGATGTCGGGCCGCCATGGGCGATCACGACCAGGGGGGGCAACTCACCATCGGGCGCCGCAAACGCCGGGTTGGCCGGCGCAAAGTAGAGCGCGTGGGCGGTGGCGCCGCCGGTGGTGGGGAAGCTGATCGCCTCGGCCGTCGGCAGGTAGCCAGCGTCCGGCAGCACCCGCACGGATCTCGCAAGGACCCCCGCAGGCTCGGCCGTGTCGGCACGCAGGCGAACCAGCGCTGCGCCATCGTGCGGCCCGGCCGCGACGACGACGCCGCCGACCGCGGACGCGCGGACCCCGTCAAGCTCCGTGAACGGAGCGTCAACCTCCGCGACGGCCCCGTCAGCGCCAATCCGGATCAGCCGGTCGCGCCCACCCGAGCGCGCCGACGCGATCACGGCGCCGTCAGGCGCAAAGGCGTACCACGAGATGTCGAAGACCCACGCCGTCCCGCCAACCTCGGCCTCCATGGGCGCGACGGGCCGAGGAGCAGCGCCATCCGGGTAGGCGTACAGGTTCCACCAGCCGGTCTCGTCCGAGGCGGCGTGGAGCACCCCAGCAGGCGACCATTCGGGCTGCACGATGGACACGGCGGGTCCGCCGGCAACGGTCCGCGCCGCACCCAGCGAGCCGCCAGCGAGCACCGGGGCCACGCGCAAACGCGTCCCGTCCCAGGGCATTCGCGGATGGTCCCACTCGATCCACGCCAGCAGCGCCCCATCCGGCGATGGGCGCGGCGAGGACACAAAGTCCAGACCGCCTACGAGCAGGCGGCCGGCGCCATCGCAACCGTCCAGCGCCAGCGCGACGATCTCGTTCACAACCAGCGTCGAGTCAGCGGGCGCCGCTTCGTCATGCGTCTCACGGACGGCGTACAGACGCTCAGCCTGCGGGTCAAACCGCAGGTCTGCATACCGCCACGGCCCCTCGGGCGTGATCGGCACGGCCTGGTCCAGACCCTCCGGATCGGGATCAAGACGCCACAGACGCCCGTCACTCTGCGAGGAGACCACCACGCGCCCGCGGTCCGCCGTATACGAGCCGCCGCCGTACTCGTGCACGCCGTTGCCCACGCGGATCGGGTCTGGCGTCAGCTCGCGGGTGACCCCGTCAAGGCCGTGGCACAGGAGCGTCCGCCGGCCGCGTTCGGCCGGCCGGCTCTCCAGCCAGTAGACATCGTCCGCGTCAAGCCAGGGCTCGCTCAGGGAAATCACGGACCCCGCAACAAGGTCAGGCCCAATAGGCGACGACCAGCTGCCAAACGCGGCAACGCGCCGCTCGATATCGGCCATGGTGGCGGCTAGGTGCCGTGCTTCCAGGACGTGACGTACTCAAGCTGCTGCGAGGTCATGGGGTCAAGCGTGATGCCCATGGAAGCAAGCTTCAGACGCGCCACTTCAGCGTCGATGGCCTCCGGCACCACGTAGACCTGCGGTGCAAGCTCCGCGTAGTGCTTGGCAACAAACTCGGCGGACAGCGCCTGGTTGGCAAAGCTCATGTCCATGACCGCGGCCGGGTGGCCTTCGGCAGCGCCGAGGTTGACGAGGCGGCCCTCAGCGATGAGGTTCAGCCGCTTTCCGCCAATCTCGTACTCCACCACGTTGGGGCGAACGTCGCGCTCGTGACCCTCGGCCATTGCCCGCAGAGCCGGCAGGTCCAGCTCCGCGTCAAAGTGCCCGGAGTTGGCCATGACCGCGCCGTCCTTCATCGCCTCGAAGTGCTCGCGGCGGAAGACGTTGATGTTGCCGGTAGCGGTCACGAAGAGGTCGCCCCAGGATGCGGCCTGCCCCACCGTCATGACCTGGTAGCCGTCCATCATCGCCTCAAGGGCACCTGACTTTTCATCCAGCACCTGTCCCGGGGCAAAAAAGCCGGCGTTGTTGACAAGCACATCTACAGGTCTCCCCAACCCATGAATGAATTCGATAAAGGCAGTCACCTGTGTCCTTACAGACATATCTATTGGAAGAAAAAACAGCTTCATGGTAAATGTCGACTCGAGGTATTTCTTCAGCGACTCCAGCTCATTCCGGTTTCTAGCACAGGTGACTATATCAAACCTTTCTGCTGCAAATTTTTCGACAATGGCCCTGCCAATACCCTTGGTTCCCCCGGTAATAACGGCCAGTTTACTCATAGAAATTATTTTATCTTTAGGGCAAGTTAGATGATTTCATGAAGGGATTTGGCCAGTACATGATTTTTTTGGGTTCGCTGGTGGTCCGGCGCGAGTCATTTAAAACGTATTACCGACTGGTCATGGAAGAGTCCGTCCTGATCGGCGTGAAATCCATTGGATTGGTTGCCCTGGTGGCCACCTTTATAGGTGCAGTGACCACCGTCCAAACAGCTTATAACCTCGTCAGTCCCCTCATTCCCCGATACATGATAGCGAACGTCGTTCGTGAAATGACGGTGCTGGAATTGGCCCCGACCATCATGGCAATTATTTATGCAGGGAAGGTTGGGTCCAGTATGGCGGGAGGGCTTGGCACCATGCGCATCACGGAGCAAATCGATGCCCTTGAAGTCATGGGAATTAACTCTGCCTCTTACCTCGTGTTACCAAAGATCGTCGCATCGCTTCTCATGTATCCTCTCCTGGTCATCGTTGCAGGTGCATGCGCTTTGTTTGGTGGCTACCTGGTAGCAACCATCTCTGGGATGGTTACCCCTACCGACTATGCCTATGGCCTTCGATTCTATTTTGATTCCTATGCCATCACCTTTGCATTGATTAAGTCCTTTGTGTTTGCATTTCTGATTTCTTCTATATCTTCCTTCAAAGGTTACTTCACCCAAGGTGGTGCTCTGGAGGTTGGAATTGCCACGACGGCTGCAGTAACAGCGAGCATTATCGCGGTTTTACTTTCTGACTACCTGTTGGCCCAGCTACTCTACGTCCGCTAATGATCAAGATCAAGAACATTTCCAAATCATTCAACGGCAAGGCTGTCATTCAGGAGATCTCTGGCGAGTTTGACAAAGGGAAAACTAACCTCATCATCGGATCCAGTGGCACGGGCAAGAGCGTACTCCTTAAATGCATTGTTGGATTAATCACCCCAAATGAAGGCAACGTGTTCTACGATCTCCGGAACTTCACCGAAGCCGACAAAGAACTGAAGTCGGAAATAAGGCGGGAGATTGGAATGCTGTTTCAGGGTGGCGCATTATTTGATTCTAAGAATGTAGAACACAACGTCATGTTCCCCCTCGACATTCTGACCAAAATGCATCCTGATGAAAAGCTGGACCGCGTAAATTTCTGTCTCCAACGAGTAGGCCTGGAAAATGTAAACAAAAAAATGCCCTCCGAGATTTCCGGAGGGATGAAAAAGCGTGTAGGAATTGCGAGGGCAATCGTCAATAATCCCAACTACCTTTTCTGCGATGAGCCGAACTCCGGCCTGGATCCCCAAACCTCCATCCTCATCGACGACCTGATTGGCGAGATCACTCACGAATTTGATATCACCACCATCGTAGTAACACACGATATGAATTCAGTGATGGGTATTGGTGAAAAGATCTTGTTCCTTTACAAAGGAAGAAAGCTATGGGAAGGTTCCAACACAGACATTGTTCATTCAGGTTTATCTGAACTCGATGACTTCGTATTCTCCAACAAAGTAATGCAGGGTTTAAAAGGGAAACCTCAATAGCTTCACTCATACCGCAGCGAATGGGCAGGATTTCTTGAAGACACTTTTAACGAGTGATAGGTGACCGTCAATATGGATACAGTCATACAGGCGGCCGCTGCAATCACCAGTGATTCCCAACCCACCTGTATATGGAACGCATAGTTGCCCAACCATTCATTCATGGCATACCACCCTATCGGACATCCAACAAACGCTGCAATCAATACAAGGAAGGCAAACTCCTTACCCAGCAACCCCACCAAACCGGGCATGGTCGCTCCAAGAACTTTCCTGATGCCGAGTTCCTTCGTCCTTCGCTCTGCGGAGAAAGCAGATAGCCCAAACAAACCCAGGCACGATATAAAGATTGACAGGAGCGCAAGGGCATTAAATAACTTGCCTCGTTGCCCTTCGGCC
>JANYAA010000075.1 GCA_025355255.1 Chloroflexota bacterium
TGGCGTTCCTGTTGAACCGGTGGGAGAGTTTCTGCAGGCGTCTTCTGACATTGTCGCGAATGAGCCTGCGACTCCTCCGCGACAGGTCCCAGTCACCACCGGGCCTTCCAACCCACCGCTTCTCCTAATCGGCTGGGACCAGCCCGAGGTGGAGCTTGACACGCTCACGGCGGAGTCCATCGGCGTCCTGCTGGATCGTGAGCGGCCGGAGGCCGTGGTCCACACGGCTGCCTGGACCGATGTGGACGGTTGCGCCCGCGAACCTGCGCTGGCCATGCGCCGCAACGGCACGGCCGTGGGCGAGCTTGCCGTGGCCTGTGCCCGGCGGGGGATCGACCTTGTCGTGATCTCCACCAACGAGGTGTTTGACGGGCGGCGAACGGACGGACTGCCATATCTCCCCGACGACAAGCGCAACCCCATCAACCCGTACGGTGCCGCCAAGGCCGAGGCGGAGCGGCTGGCGATCGCCGCCTACGAGGCGCCCGGCGCCGGCGGCCACCTGGGGATCGCCCGGACCTCGTGGCTCTACGGCCCTCCGGGCAACGACTTCCCGGCCAAGATCGCCGCCGCCGCGCTGCGCGCTAAGGCCGCCGGGAACCCGCTGCAGGTGGTGGACGACGAGGTTGGCGTGCCGACGTACACGCCGGATCTCGCAGAGGCGATCGTGGAGCTGCTGGGGGCCGACGCGGTTGCGACGGCGCCCGCGCGCACCGCCATCCACCACCTTGTCAACGGCGGCCGCGCATCGCGGGCCGACTGGGCGCGCGAGGTCTTGCGGGCGGCCAGCATCGATGTGCCCGTCGTGGATGTGCCAGCCGCTACGTGGCAGCGCGCGTCCACCCCGCCGCTGTGGGGTGTCTTGGAGCCTACGCCGATGCCGTCGGGCGTGGCGATGCGCGACTGGCGCGAGGCGTTTGCGGACGCTGTGCCGTCGCTGCTGCGAGACGTGCGGACCCTGCGCGCGAGCTGACCCGCCATCGGTACCGGGCGCGGCACGGCACCAAAGGGCCAGTCGGACCGGGACCATCCCGCTGTGGCTGTGCAGGTCGGGCAAGACCATAGTTGGCGGGCGCCGGTCGGAGACTGGCGGCTGCAACGTACCTGCCCGGAGCACACACCATGCGCAAACTGGCCTTCGTCCTCGCTGCAGCCCTAGCCCTAGCGGGTGTCGCGGCCCCGGCCGCGGCGTCGGCTGCGCCCGCTCCCAGCCTGACGTCCAGCGCTCCCGCTCCGTCGGCCGCGCTCGGCCCCAAGGTGGCCATCATCGTGGGCCCAGTCCATGACGGAACGGCGCAGTACCAGGGATACGGGGACCTCGTCTACAACGAGGCGCTCAAGTACACCAACAACGTCGTGAAGGTCTACAGCCCCAACGCCACCTGGTCCAAGGTGGTTGCGGCGGTGACTGGCGCCGCCATCGTGGTCAACATTGGCCACGGCAACGGCTATCCCTCCCCGTACGGCTTTGACACCACGTACACCAAGCAGAACGGCTTCGGGCTCAACTACGACGTCAACGGCGACGGCAAGCTCACCAACTACGAGATGCGGTACTACGGCGAGAAGTACATCCGCACGCTCAAGATGGCGCCCAACGCGGTCGTCCTCCTGTTCCACATGTGCTATTCGGCTGGCAACCAGGAGCCGGGGGGCCCTGAGCCCACGCTGACCGTCGCCCGCCAACGCGCTGACAACTACGCCTCCGCGTTCCTCGCCGCAGGCGCCAAGGCAGTCTTCGCCATCGCCCACAGCGGCGGCAACGACTCGTCCTACATCCGGGCGCTGTTCACCACGCGCCAGCCGCTGGTCGATGTGTTCCTCCACGCACCCGAGTTCCACAACCACCTGTACTCGTTCCCGTCGGTTCGCACGCCGGGCGCGCTCGAGTTGCTGGATCCCGACACCTCCACGCCCACGGGCTTCTACCGCGCCTACACGGGCGACACCACGTCACGCACCGAGGACATCACCGGTGCGGTGTCCGCGGCCACCAACGTGGATCCGCCGGCGCTTGAAGTGCCGGGCAACGCCAACCCGATCGCTGACGACACGCCGGTCTACGGCACCGCCGATGACGCCGCCAACACCGTGAACGCCATTGACACCCTGCCCGCTGCCACGCTGCTGCGCGTCACCGGCCAGGAGTCCGTCAGCTCGGTTGCTGACGGCTCGCCCGTCTACGCGGTCACCAACAAGGGCTCGATCAGCGGCTACATGGCGGGCTCCTCGCTGATCCCGCGCGACAGCACACCGCCGGGCGTGTGGGAGGTCAAAGACGGAAGCGGCAGCTTCTCGCCCAACGGCGACGGCTCGGCCGACACCTATCCGCTCTCCATCAGGCTGTCCGAGCCCTCGATCTGGAACCTGTCGATCACGAAGGACTGGGGACCCACGATCACCACCGCCAGTGGCACCGGCGACACCGCCGCGCTGACCTGGGCGCCCTCGCCGGGCTCGGTGTCGGACGCGCC
>JANYAA010000084.1 GCA_025355255.1 Chloroflexota bacterium
TCCTTGCGGACCTCGTCCGACAGGTGGGCGGCAGCCGCGTCGTTGTCACGAGCCTAGTGCCCAAGGGTGGCGAGGTCCACACGTTTGACCCGCGCCCGTCCAGCATGCGGGCGGTGGCCGGCGCGGAGCTTGTGGTCCGCAACGGCCTTGGCCTGGACGACTGGCTGGCGGGGCTGATCACCAACACGGGCTCCACTGCGCCCGCCATCGCTGCGGCCGAGGATCTGCCCGGCGTGACCTACCTGCGATCTGCCGATGGAGTGATCAACCCCCACGTCTGGATGAACCCGCGGTACGCCTCCGCGATGGCCGCCAAGATCACTGCGGAGCTGGCCGCCGTTGATCCGGCCCACAAGGACCGCTACGCCACCGGGCTTGCCGGGTTCCAGAGCCGCCTCGCAGCGCTGGATCAGGAAGCCGCAGCCGCGCTGGCGATCATTCCGCACGCCAACCGCACGGTGGTCGCGTTCCACGACGCGTTCCCCTACTTCGCCGTGGCGTACGGGCTCACCATCGACGGCACCATCGTGGCAGCCCCCGGCCAGGACCCGAGCGCGGGGACGGTTGCCCACCTCGTCGCGCGCATCCGCACGGACGGCATCCGGGCGATCTTCGCCGAGGCGCAGTTCAACGACGAGCTGGCCCAGACGCTCGCTCGGGAGACCGGCGCGGTTGTGGTCACGGACCTCTACACGGACTCAACCGGTGATGCCCCCCGCGACACCTACGAGGGCGTCATGCGCTGGAACATCGCACGGGTGACGGCGGTGCTCGTCCAGTCCTGACCGCGTCAGCCCTGACGTGGTCCCGCGGGCCAACAGGACCATCGGCGACATGCCGATTGAAACCTTCGGGCGATGCGCAGCCTCGGAGCGGTGTCACATCCTTCGAGGACCCGATGTTCATCCAGCAGCGCCCCCGCTACACCCACATTGCCCCGCCGCCTTCGGCTGAGGCGACCTGATGCGCGCGAGCGTGGCTACCCTGGTCATCGTCGGCGCGATTGCCGCCTTGGTGGCCTTGGGCATCACGGACCACATCCTGCCCGCCGCCGACCCGCGAACGCTGTCGGTGCGCCCTTGGGTGGCTGCCCGCGCCATGGGCATCACGGCGTACCTGATGCTGGGCCTCCAGATTGTGGCGGGCCTCGTGCTCAGCCACCCGCGCAACACCTCGGAGTGGCGCAAGACCAAGCAGGTCTTCCCGTGGCACGAGATGCTCACCGTCTTCACGTGGGCGTTCCTGGCGCTGCACGTCGTCCTCCTGTCTGTCGACGAGTACGCCAACGTCGGGATCGTCGGCGCGCTTGTGCCCGGCCTCTCCGCTTACCGGCCCATCCCGGTCGCGCTCGGCTCCATCGCCCTCTATGCGCTCATCTTCACGGCCGCCACCGCCAAGTGGACGCGCCTCCTGCCCGCCGGATGGTGGCTCAAGATTCACCGGTTTGGCGTCGTGGTGTTCTTCGTGGCATGGACCCACGCCGTGTTGGCGGGATCCGATGGGGCGGCGCTCACGCCGCTGTACCTCGCCACGGGTCTGCCAATCCTCGCGGGCACCGTCCACCGCTGGTGGACCGCCCGGGGCCGCCCTCAGCGCGCCGTGCCTGCTGATGCCGTTTCCCCTGATGCCGTTCCCTACCGCCGGCTCTCGCCGGTTGCCGTCCCCCTGGAGGAGTCCTGATGTCCCGTGCTCGTCTCACCCGCATCGCCCGCCGGCTCGTCGTCCTTGGCGCATCGGTTGCCGTCATCGCCGTTGCCGCTGTCACGGTCCAGCTTGCCGCGCAGTGGCGAACTGACAGCGCCCCGCTCGACACCGTTCCGGTGTCCATGAGCAGCATCAACGCCGAGCTCCAGAACGAGGTTGGCCGGTCGGCGGACCTCTCGGGACAGGTTGACGAGGTTTCTTCGCGGATCACGGAGCTCCGGTCCGCCATCGGCACGGCCGGCGGCGCAGTGACCCAGTCCGCGTCGAGCGCCCAGGCCCTGAAGACCCAGCTTGACGCTGCGCAGACCAAGCTGACCACGGTGCAGGCCCAGCTGCTCGTCGCGCAGAAGCGGCTTGACCAGCTCAACGCGGCGGCGGCCCAGCAAGCTGCCATCAATGCCCGGGCGAAGGCCAGCTCCAGCAGCGCCGGCAGCACCGGTGGCACGGCCCCTCGCGGCGGCGGCGATGACTGATCGGGTCTTGCCGGTGCCTGTCCTTGGGCGCCCGGTGCTCGACCGCGTGACGGGGTCGGCCGCGTCAGCGGTTGGTGCCCCTGTGTTCGGCGCCCCGATCGCGGGTCAGCCACGGTCGAAGCCAGCGGTTGCGGCCACCGGCTCGAAGCCCATCCGTACTGCCAATGCCAAGCGCGAGGCGCTGCTGGACACGCCCACACGGGCGGTGATGCTCGTTGGCGTTTCTGCTGCGGTCTACGCCGTGGCGCTGGCGGGCGTCGCCGGGCTCCAGTTCCAGACCGAGTCGGCCAATGCCGCCGCACATGCGCCCATGCTGGCCGCTGTTGACCGCACCCGCGCCGCGAATGACGCGGTTGAGGCGAAGCTGGTTGACGCCGACGCAAGAGCGCGTGGGTTGGACACCGAATACGCCAAGGCGGGCACAGACGCAGCAGGCTTCCAGACGCGGCTTGACGCGCTCGCAGCGCTTGTCGCCGTGGTGAAGGGCTCCGCAGCCACGCTCCCCACGGCCATCAGCCTGCCTTCGGTCAAGGTCCACGGCGCTGTTGCGGGCTCCGGAAGAGCACCCGCGACCGCAGCGGTCACG
>JANYAA010000086.1 GCA_025355255.1 Chloroflexota bacterium
GGCGACGCGTGCGCCCCGGTGGGAGCGGGGCTTCCTGAGCTTGCTGGTGGCCCGCGTCCGGCTGACGGAATCAGGCGGAGTCAGGTCGTGCGGCTCGGTCATCGCTCCGGAGGCGCCAAGAAGGTTCTACTCACGGTACTCATCGTGCTCGACTCGAGTCCCGCCGGCATGCCGGCATTCGCAGCGAGTGCCGGAAGATCGGCGTCCGACCGCGCAGCGCCGCGTGCGCGGCGCGGGGGGCGTGAGCATGAAGCCGGCCTCGCCGACGAAGACGAAGTATGCCTTCAGTCAGCGAGCCCCCACCTTGCCCGGCGGCCAGTTGAGAATGCGATAGCCCGCAGCCAGCAGCGAGTCGCGCTCGTCGGGCGTGAGCACCTGAGCATACCCAATATGCCGATCGCGTCCCCAGAGCGCGACTCCCGGCCCGTGGAACGCCGCCCACGCGGGTCCCATGCGTTCCAGAGAAGGCGCGAGCATGACCAGCCGCTGCACCCCAAAGCGCCCCACCACGAATATCGTGGGTTCCGCAGGTTCCAGCCCCGCCAGTGCCCGCGTTTCAGCCACATCTGCCTTGCGCTGGGCTCGCTCGAGGAAGAGCCGACCCGGGGCGGGCCTGCCGGTGTCCAGGTGCACGGTTACCAGCGGTTCAACCATGAACACCGCCGTCAGTATCATTATCCAAGTTGTCGGCAGCACGCGTGCACCAAGCAGCAGGGCGAACGGCAGTGCGGGTAGCAGGTAGGCGTTCTCGTACGGGATCAGTGACCAGAAGACGACACAGACGCCGATACCCGCCAGTTCGTACACAATCGGTCCGCGCTCGAACTTGGCCCCGCCGCCCATGCCTGCCGGCGAGCGCGCACGCAGGCGTCCGAACATGGCGACGCAGCCGGCCAACACAACCACTGCAAACCCGAATCGACCAAGCATGAATACAAGGGCACCACGAACGACGGGCACAAAGGTGTGCATTGTCAAGTGGGCATGCGAAATGTGGTACACGGCCTGGGCGTCGACATCGCCAAGTTCAGGTGAGCGCACGACGGGCAAGAATACGAGCGTGAGTGTCACGATGAATCCGCCGAGAAGCGCCCCCCATGCGCGCGCAGGTGAGTGGCGGCCAAGCAAGAGCGTCATCGCGCCCAGCAACTGCGCCCCGTGCGTCAGGCGGCAACCGGCAGCGAGCGCGAGCAGGATTCCACCCACAAGATGGCGACGATCGAGGAGTGCCAGGTACGCGGCCAGCATGAGGGCGAGCCCGTAGGCGTAATCCATGGTCTGACTGGTGGTAATCCAGATGCCACCGCAGAATGCGAACCCGAGGCCAAGCGAGGCGGGCGCGTGCACGCCCAGCCGTGCGGCGACGCGGTAGAAAAGCAGCGCGGCGACCACTCCCGCCAACGCGGTGGCACCGTTGGTCGCCAGCCAGCCAAAGGGTGCAAGCAACGCCAATAGGGACTCGAACACGGGGAACCCTGGTGGTCGCGACATCACGTAATGCCCGAGCGTGCGCATGCGCAACGCCGCCACCATATTGCGCCAGGAGTCGTCGTCAGAGCCGTAACCGCCGCCGAGCAGCGGCAGCCGGGATAGTGCGACGACTAGGGCGAGAGCTGTCAGCCTCACCCATGTGGATTGCCGTGTGTTCCAAATTGCCATCATCGCGCCAGCCTATCACGGCGGGCGACCAAACCACTTCGTCTAATTCGGATTTGCAAACGTGTGCCCTCACCTGCGACACGCTGCCTCGCGGGCGCGTTCGAGCCGCTGCTCGACCCCCCGTGGAGTGCCCCCCTGATCTGAGGACCACCGACTATGGCAGGATTCCCCGGTCCACGGAGGATCCTGCATGCGGAAGAGCCGGTTCACCGATGAGAAGATCGTCGCGATCGTTCGCGAGAGCGAGGGCATGACGGTCGAGCAGTGCTCGAAGAAGCACGGTATCACCTCGACATTTCGAGATCGTCGGAGGTCCACGCAATGAACTCCGGCCCGATATTCCCGGCGGCCTGCGTTGCCCTCATGCTGGGTGCTTCGATGCTCAACCCAGTGGGTGCTGCCACGGCCGGTGCCCAGTGGCTACCTGCCGGCATCCGGGTGCCCGGAGGACGCGGTGACATCCCAGCCATTTGCCGCGATAGCATTGGCGGGCTGCTGGTCGCATGGCGGGGTAGTCCCCCCAACATCTTCGTTCAGAGGCTCCTTGCCTCCGGCACCGTGGCGCCTGGCTGGCCAGACAGCGCGCTTCGTGCGTCATCGGCCGTGGGGGACTAGGCACCGACCTCGGTTGTGGCAGACGCCCTGGGCGGCGGATACGTTGTCTGGTCTGACACGCGCCCGCCACACATTTTCGCCCAACGCATTCTTACGGACGGCAGCATCCCCGCCAATTGGCCAGTTGACGGCCTGCCGCTCTCTAGTGGCGTGGCATGGGACCCTTTTCACGCCATCCCTGACGGGGCGGGCTGGGTCTTCGTGGCGTGGGAAGACGATCGAGTCGAGCGGGACGTCTACGCCCAACGCATCCTGCCGAGCGGCGTGCCGGCGCCGGGGTGGCCAGATGGCGGTCTCGCAGTGGCGACCAATCCTGGCGTGCAGACATTGCCGCAGCTCGCTGCCGATGGGCGTGACGGGGTGTTCATCGGGTGGATCAACGTTTCCCCTGATTCACTGACGGCGCGGGCCACGCATTTGCAGGCCGACGGCTCCGTCGCCCCGGGCTGGCCTGCCGGCGGCCTCGTGGTCTCGGAAGGGAGGATATTCTGCAGCATGGCAGGGGATGGCGCTGGCGGGCTGTTCGTCGTGACCGCGGATCTATCGACCGACTACCTCGGCAGCGGTTGGCTTGCGAACTACTACCTGTCTCGATTGACTGCCGATGGCGGGATCGCACCCGGCTGGCCGGCGACCGGGGTTGTGGTCTGCAATGCTCCGGACGTCCGCAATGGCATCAAGACCATTTCCGATGGCTTCGGCGGAGCGATTTCCGTTTGGGAAGACGGCCGCAGTGGTGGCATCCTGATGTACGCGCTGCGCATCGCGCCTGACGGCTCGCGCTGGCCCGGTTGGGCGGAAAACGGCAACCCGGTGAGCACGGCGGCCGGATTTCAAACGGTGGCCAACCCCCCGGGCGATTTCGTTGTCGGCGATGATGTGGGCGGCGCCTACATAGCGTTTCAACTTGATGCTCCATCGGTTAGCACGACCTTCATCCAGCACCTCGCTCCCAATGGCTCGCCAGCGAGCGGCTGGCCAACGGATGGCCTGCCGCTTGGCGATGGGACCGGTCAGTTCGCGGCCAGGCTTGCAAGCGACGGGGTCAACGGCGTGTATGCCGCGTGGGAGGACTATTGGACCTTTTCCATTTTCGCCCAGCACTATTTGATGGACGGGGTGGTGGCAACCGAGCTTGCGCTGGTTTCAGCCTCGCCGTCCGCGGACGGCGTCACGCTGCTCTGGCAGGGCGACAGGGCCCCAATGGTGACGGCGTCAGTGGAGCGACGCACGACATCCACTGGTTGGGAAGTGCTCGGCGCGCCGCGTCTGGAAGGGCGGGATCAACTGAACTACGTCGACCGCGACGTATCTCCCGGCGGCAGGTATGGCTATCGGCTGAGCTACGTCAGCGGCGGTGTCACGCAGCAAACCGGCGAGACCTGGGTGGACGTGCCCGGTAGCGCCGTGTTCGCGCTCGAGGGTGCGCGCCCGAACCCGGCGATCGGGCACATCACCGCGTCGTTCTCGCTGCCGAGCGCCGCACGGGCAACGCTCTCGCTGGTCGACGTGACGGGCCGCGAAATCGCACGCCGCGACGTGGGCAGCATGGGCGTGGGAAGACACGTCGCATCCATGGACAACTCGGCACGGACCCCGCCCGGGCTCTACTGGCTTCGCCTCACACAAGGCGGACGCACGCAACTTGCGCGCGTGGCCCTGATCCGCTGAATCGGATCTGGTCGCTCGGACGGTGGAGCGCCGCCGCGGAGCGCGCCGGAGCCGGCCCTTTCCCCGGAGAGGCCCCAACGCTTGACTCGCCCGCCGGATTCGGGCGTACCATGGGCGCATGAACCCAACCGTCACGAACACCTCGCCCTATCTCGCCAGCGCGTTCGCCAACGACCGCGCCCACGTCTTCCACTCCTGGTCCGCGCAGGGCCAGCTCTCTCCTGTCGTCATCGCCGGGGCCAAAGGCTCCCGCATGTGGGACGACAAGGGCAACACGTGGCTCGACTTCTCGAGCCAGCTCGTCAACGTCAACATCGGACACCAGCACCCCAAGCTGGTCGCGGCCATCCAGGAACAGGCGGGACGCCTGTGCACGATCGCGCCCAGCTTCGCCAACGACATGCGGGGCGAGGCGGCGCGGCTGATCAGCGAGCTGGCGCCCGGCGACCTCGACATGGTGTTCTTCACTAACGGCGGCACCGAGGCCGTCGAGAACGCCCTGCGCATGGCACGCGGCCACACCGGCCGGCACAAGGTCC
>JANYAA010000113.1 GCA_025355255.1 Chloroflexota bacterium
CAGAGCGCGTCGCGGTAGCGAGCAAAGGCGTCCTCGCGTGACGCACCAGGCAGCAGGATCGAGTAGTGGATGAAGCGGAAGGTGCCCGGATCACGGCCGATTCGCTCGCACTCGTCAAGCACCCAGGCCACCTGCTGGACAAACTGGTCGGGAGGCACGTTGGCGAAGAGGCCGTCCGCCAGGCGTGCAGCCCGGCGGATCGCGGGCTCCGCTCCCCCGCCAACGACCACGGGGATCTTGGCGGGCGGCGTCGGTCGCACGCCCAGGGTTGGCAGGCTGTAGACCGACCCATTGTGCGTGAATGGCTCGCCGCTCCACGCCTGCGGCAGGATCTGAAGGATCTCGTCCATCGCCGCGCCGCGACGGCGGGCGTCTGCGCCAAGCCCGGCGAACTCAACCTCGGACCAGCCGAGCCCGAGCCCAAGGACCAGTCGGCCGTGACTGAGCAGCGCCACGGTGGCCGCGTCCTCGGCAAGGCGCAGCGGGTGGTGCATGGGCGCAAGGATCACGCCCGTCCCCAGCGCGATGCGCGTCGTGGCCTGCGCCAGCGCCGCCCCCACAACGAGCAGCGAGGGCATATAGCCGTCATCGACGAAGTGGTGCTCCGTCGTCCACACGGACGTGAAGCCCAGGCGTTCGGCTTCAACCGCCAGCGCGATCGTCTCGTCGTAGGCACGCGTCCAGTTCGTCTCGCCCGGCCGAAGCTGGGCGCTGAGGAGGCCGAAACCGAGTCCTATGGGGCACCTGCACGCGTAGTGGCGAATGTTGGCGCAGCAGCGACGATCGTACGCCTTCAGGCCCGATGGTCATTCCCGTGGCCTGGGCCAACCTGCCCTCGACGCGTTCCGCGCAACACGGGTAGCGTAGGCGCCGATGCCTGACGACCCTCTCCCAATCCGGCCGGCGCTACGGCTTGTCGGGGGTACCGCTGCACCCCAAGCCAACCCGGCGGGTGAAGCAACCCCGCACGTCTGCACGTGGTGCGCGCTGCGCTTCCCCAACCGGCCGGCCCTGACCAGACACCATGCGGAGTCGTCCGCATGTCGGGCCAACCAGAAGGTGTCGAGCCCGCTCCAGACGCGCTACGGCGATGCCGACATGGTCTGGACACAGCCCGGCGAGGCCACGCTCCACCGCGTCCGCAGCCGAACGTGCCGCCACACGCACCCGCGGGCCAGGCTCGTGACCGCTGCTGGCGAGACGATCGGCTACCAGTGCGGCTGGTGCTACGGCGTGCTGCCCGAGGATCTGCCCGGGAGCTGACAGAGGGCCTAGGGGCCTGCGCGAGTCAGCGCGTTGCGCGCGCCGCGAGTTCCGTGGCCATGCCCCGGAAGATCGATGGGTGGATGGGCGCCAGACCGTACCAGTAGGCCAACCCGGCAAGCCCGTGCGGCTCAAAGAACGCCGTCTGCACCAGGGTTGCGTGCGCCGGGTCCGCGCCAGGGAGCACCTCGTACTGCAGCCAGGCCCTGCCCGGAAGCTTCATTTCGGCCACCAGCCGCAGCAGCTCCGGCGGCCGCACGTCCTCAACGCGCCAGAAGTCAACCGCGTCGCCAACCCGCACGTGGTCCGGATCGCGCCGTCCGAGGCGCATCCCGACGCCGCCAATCACGCGATCTGCCGCGCCACGGATCCTCCAAAGCAAGTCGGCATATGGCCAGCCGGTGGCCCCGCCAAGCCTCTCCACCTCGGCGAAGACACGGTCCGCAGGCGCAGCCACCTCCACCACGCGGCGGTCCACGAGCATCCCCTCCCCGGTCGCGTTCTCCGGCAGACCCTCGCGGCGCGCGTGGCGATAGGCATCGAACCAGGTGGATTCGACGTCGTGGCGATCGGTGCGCTCGATAGCCAGGGACAGCGCCTCCGCGTAGGGCACGGGATGCAGACCGAACGCCGTTGCCGGAAGGGGGTTGCGGACGATCACCTCGTTGCGCAGCCCCTCAATCAGCGGCCGCGCAATCGAGGCGGGAACCGGCGAGATGAGGTTGACCCAGTAGGAGCTCAGCCGCGGGGTGAGAAACGGCACCGGGATCATCCAGCGGCGCAGCCGTCGCTGCCGTGCGTAGGCGAGCATCATCTGACCGTACGAGAGCACATCCGGGCCGCCGATCTCGACGATCCCGGTGATCTCGGGGTGATCGGATGCCGCCACGAGGTAGTCCAAGACGTCGAGGATCGCGATGGGTTGGCAGCGCGTTGCAACCCAGCGCGGCGTGATCATGATCGGCAGCCGCTCCGCC
>JANYAA010000116.1 GCA_025355255.1 Chloroflexota bacterium
AAGCGCGAGGATTGCCGCGGCGAAAGCAACAGGGAGCGGCCCGCAGCGTGCATTGGCACTGATCGAGGACACGGCAGACCTACCTGTCGAACTGCAGGGTGGCGTAGCGGCCATGCTCGTACTGGCCGGTGAAGTTGCAGAGGACGACACGCTCCCCGCTCGTCGGTGCTGCGTCCATGGCGATGTCAAGCTGGAGGATGGCCCCTGGCAGCGAGTGTCCCATCCCAAGCGCGTCGTTGGCGGGTCGCACCGGACCGCCGGAACCGCTCTCGTCGACGACGACTCGCCCGTCCTTGATCGGCAGCGCGTCAGCGGGAAGTTCAGTCAGGACCACGATGACAGCACAAGGCGTCGTGCCACCGTTGTGCAACTCGAGCCGCACGTTCGGCCCGGCGTGGCCGGCAGCGAGGGTGATCCGGTCGTCCATGATCTCACCTTTGATCGTGGCTGCGCCACATGCGCCGACCAGCAGAAGGCTTGCGATTGCCGCCGCGACAGGAGCGACTCGGGTCATTCGCACCTGTGCGGCCGCGGAGGGCCCAGTGCTCATGGTTGCGCCCTCGCGGACGCGGGGAACGCGCGGTCGAGGAAGCCGACCATCCACTGGCCCCACTCCGTCGGGCAGGTGTCCACAACCACGCCGTGGGTCGCATGGGCGCAGAGGTGCTTCTCCACCGGCACGCCCGCGGCGCGCGCGGCCTGCTCAATCACGTCCACGCTGACCGTCGGGAGGTCGTGGATGTCAGCGCCACCGTGGAGCAGGAGCAGCGGGCGCCGGCCCAGGGCGGGGATCGCGCCGACAGGGTCGGCTGCCATCAGGTCCAGCCCCGTCCGGACCCAGATGCCGGCCAGGATGGCCGGCATGCCGGGCAGGGCCGGGTGGCCGGCATCCACCTCGAGCCGCCGGACGAGGATGTTCGCGACATAGGCGTGGGTGGAGTCAAGGACCAGCGCCTCGATCCGCGGGTCACTCGCGGCCAGGAGCGCGGCCGTGCCGCCGCCCATCGAGTTGCCCATCACGGCGATGTGGGCGGGGTGCTTGGTCCGCTCCAGCCAGTCCAGGATCGCCTTGAGGTCAAGCTGCTCGCGCAGGCCGAACGTCGTATCGGCCGCGCCGCTGCGGCCCCCGCCGCGCAGGTCAAACGCGACGACGTTGAACCTGGCGTGAAGCGAGACGGCGTACTTGAGGACCTCGCTCTTGTTGGCATCCCAGCCATGGACCAGGACAACCGTTGTGGCTGTCGAACCGGCTCCGTTTGCGGCCGGGACATACCAGCCGGCAATCGGCACGCCATCCGTGGTCACAACCTCGTTGCCGGCTGTCGCACCCTGGTTGGCGCAGTTCGCCATGTCCGGGTTGGCTGCCCGGAGGCGCGCATCGTCGGCGATGTCGTAGTTCACGGCCTCATATGTCCATCCGTACCGGCTGAGCGGGGTCCGGCAATCGGCGATGGCGGTGGGACGGAGGAGCTGGCTGGAGCCGATCGTGCCGACGTAGGCCGTGTAGCCCACCAGACCGAGCAGCGCGACCGCCGTCAAGAGCGTGGCCACCCCGCGCACCACGTGTCGGCGCCAAATCGTCGTCACCGCCGATGCGCCCAGCACAAGTGCGCCTGCAGCCGTGGCGATCCCGCCGAAGAGGATCCCCCCCATCGAGGCGAAGTGCGCAAGCGGTGCGCCCGGGTGCATCTCAATGACAAGCGTCGCCAGTGCGAACACGATCAGGCCGAGCGCCGTGAGCACCAGCCCGGTGAAGGCAAGCCCCCTGCCGGCTGGACGCGCGCCACGGGATATTCGACCAAGCGACATGAGAGGCCCTCCTCAGTCGGCGGGACTCACTGCGGTCCCTGCCATGCCCCACCCTGACGAGTGGCATCTGCGGTGGGGCTGCGGTGAGACTGCGGGGGACCGGCTCGGCGCTGCCGCGTCTCACCCGCGGGCGCCAAGCCTCACCAGACCGGCCTCGGCCAGCGGACACCCGTCCATCGCCACGGCGACGGCCTCCCGAAAGGCGGCTGCCGCGGACGGGCGGTCGCCGCCCGCCTCGTAGCTCTCGCCAAGCGCAATCAGCAGGTCGATCGACCGTCCACGGAGCGAGGCGCGACGGTCCTCGACGTGAACGCTGTCCCCGTAGAAGGGGCAGTCGTCCAGATACTCACCCCGATATAGCGCCCTCGCCTCTTCGAGGAGTCGACGGGCGTCGGCGCCCTCGGTGGCGACTCGCGCCTGATCGAGACGGGCCAGGAAGACCGTGACGTCCGACCAATCGATGAGGCCCGGATCCAGCCGATACCGATCGTTGTGGAACCGAATGCTGTGCTTGGCACCGCCGCCATCCGGATCGAGCGTGTGACGCAGCCCGCCAAGCGTGCGATGGAACGCAAGGTCCGCGCGCTCGACATCAGTGTCGGGCCAGATGAGCTCCAGGGCCTCGTCCTTTGCAACCCCGCGCTCGCCCCGGTCGAAGAGGAAGGCGAACAGCGCTTGAGCTTGGCGGGTTCCCGCCTTCTCGCCGCCCCAGCGCTCAATGGGCGATTCCTTCCGCTCTACCCGGAGAGGTCCCAGGGCGAAAACGTGAAGGCCGGCTCGGCCCGCTGACCGGCGGACAAGCGCTTCATGGAGTCTGGTCGCGCTGGACTCCACATGGGCGCGGTCCAGCGAGAGCCCGCTCAGCGCCGCTGCCTGTTCATCCTCCCGGCGACCTGTCAACAGTGCCGCCGCCAGGTATGCGGCCGAAAGCCGGAGCAGCTCCTCATCGCCCGCCCTGAGCGGTCCACCGGACAGGGTGCTGCCGACGCGCAGCTCACCCACCACCTGGTCCTGCGCAACAAGGGAGATTGCCGGCGCCGTTGCGGGGTCCGGCGCAGACCCTTCCGCGGCAGCAACGGAGCCGTCCGGACGCGTGATCACGGCACCGGCAAGGTCCAGCGCCTGCGTCATCCGGGTCAGCGCTGGCTGCACACCAGCATCGGCTGCCTGAGGGGCCAGCGACCGCGGACCAAGTGCGGTCAGGATGCGCGCGCGGGCCAAGGTTCCCGGCGAACGACCGCTGAGGCGGGTGCGGCTCCACGCCATCGCCGGCTCGTACAGGGCGATCGTCACCACAAGCGCGAGAATCGTGAGCAGCGGAAGGTCCATGCCAAGGACCGTGCGGCTGGCAGCGTCGATGCTCAGCAGCGCGCCTACCAGGAGAAACAGGCCGAGCCCGAGCCCCAACGCTTTCGCAAAGGCCCTTCCCGCGACGTCCGGCGCAAAGAAGAGGCCGGCCGAGAACACAGCCGATGCGGAGAGAACCATCGCCAACGTGACCAGCGAGACCCCGATCCAGGCGTCGGTTGGGACCACGACATTCAACAGGCGGATAATCCCCCCGACCGCGCCGACGACCACAGTTGCGAGGGTCACGCCAAGTTGGTGGCGGCGAGGATCGTTGGGTTTGGTCTTGCCGAACGCCCCGAGCAGCCATCCTGCAGCGGCCAGCAGCGTGGCCACCCGCACGGCGATCCACACCCAGCCGAGCAATGCACCCGGAATGGGACCAATACCAAACTGGGGCGCACTGATCGCGATAGGGGCCGCTGGATTGACGACCCCCGGCAGCACGAACAGCACGTTGAGGCCGTAGGCAAGCATGACCGCCCGCATCCGACGCCGCGTCGGACGGCCTTCTGCCGCGATCACCAGGGAGAAGTGCGCAGTCACTGGAAGAATGACCGCGGCCGAGAATTCCTCGACCCCGTGGGCAACCTGGATTGCGGTTGCTGCGCTGGACAAGCGCTGGATGATCACGGCGCTGCTCCAGGCGACCAGCGCCAGGGTGAGACAGGCGAACACCCGCGCCGGTGGCGCTGTGGATCGTGTGAGCACGGTGAGCCCGAGCCAGACGCCGAGGATTGCCGTCAGGCTGTGGGCGGCGATCTCGAGATGCTCGGGGGTGAGCACCGTGTCCGTCCTCCGTCCTCGGGCGCCCGGCAGGCCCATCGGCGCTTTGCTCGCAGGCTAGGCGTGCCGGGCTGAGGCCCGCATACTGGCACGACTGAAACCGGGCGTCTACCCAAGAACGCGGGCAGATCCTACGGCGCGACGGCGGGTGCGCCGCATGTCCACTCCAGCGTGCCGGCAAGGTCCATCGACTCGCCGGTGAAGTCAGGCCCGGTCTGGGCGGTGAGACCGGCAAAGCGTATTGAGCCGCCGCTGTTGCTGAACGTCGACGTCATCGTTGACGACGCCGTCGCCTGCATGCTGAGCGTCCCTGGCTTGGCGCCGTCCTTGAAGCTTGTCTGCATCACGTCGATGCGCAGCCAGACGCTGTCCTTGCGCGGGGTCTCGCGCCGGACCTTCCAGCGATCGCCCACGTCGGCGAAGACCCACACGCTCGGGCTGTCCGGCGTGTCGAGGCGCATGTTCGGGTCGCCGTTCACGGAGAACTCCGTCGCGCTGGCGACGTTCGCGCAGGACGCGGGGCCAGACGCGGTGGCGGCGACGGGCGACACGAGGTGAAGGGTCATCGTGCCGTTCTGGGTCGCGATGAGCGGCTCGCGGCTCGGGCCGAGTGCCTCTCCCGCCACAATGCCGACGCCCACGGCAAGGATGACCAGCGCAACCCGCTTCAGCCACGCGCCGCCGGACACGCGTCCGAGGACCGCCACGACGGCGCCGACGGCCAGCGTGGCGGCCGCGGCCAAGGCGATCATGAGGCCGTAGCCGTATTCGGGAACCCAGAAGATCCAGTTCAGGTACGCCGCCGCAAGCGCGGCCACGACCAGAGCCCCGACGGCGACGACGAAGAGGGCGCGGCCCCTCCAGCGAGACGGTGCGGCTGTTGGCCCGGTCATGCCCAGCTCCGATCGTGGTTCGTCATGTCTGGCTCCCACTCCAAACGCGGTTGCGGTGTTCCCGACTCCCACCGTGCCACGTGCCCACTGCGGCGGGACTGCGGCGGCGTCACGGCCACACGGCCCGGGCTATGGCGTGACGGCGGGCGCGTCGCATGTCCACTCCAGGGTCCCGGCAAGGTCCAGCGACTCCCCGTTGTAGCCAAAATCTGGGCCCCCCGGCTGGTCCACCGGCTGCCCCACAAGACCGGCAAAGCGGATGGAGCCCCCGCTGTTGCTGAACGTGGACGTGAGTGTCGAGGTGTCGGCGGCCCGCATTCCGATCGTTCCCGGCTTGCCGCTGTCCGTAATGAGCCTGCCCTGCACGTCAATGCGAAGCCAAACGCCATCCTTGCGCGGGCTGTCCTGGAGGGCCTTCCAGCGGTCTCCCACGTCGGCGATGATGACCACGACCGGGCGATCCCCCGCCTCGATGAGCATGTCCCTGTTGCTCACCATGAACTCGGTCGCGCTGGCGACGTTCGTGCAGTACGCTGCGCCGGTCGCGGTGGCGACAACCGGCGACTCGAGGTGAAGGGTCATCGTGCCTGCGGTGACGAAGTCCGGCTCGCGACTCGGGCCGAGGGCCTCACCCGCAACGACGCCTACACCCATAACCAACACGACAAGCGCCACATGCCTCACTCGCGCGTGCCGGCGCCCGATCACCGCGGCAACCGCCCCGACGAGCATGAGGGCAGCGGCGGCCAAGGCGATCAGGACGACGCCACCCCGTGAGGGGACCCACCACATCCAGTGCAGGTACGCCGCCGCGAGAGCGGCCGCTGCGAACACCCCGGCGGCAACCGCGTAGAAAGCGAGCCGCCTCCTGCGAGGCGGTGCGGCCGTTGGCCCGGTCATGCCCAGATCCGATCGTGGCGCGTCATGTCTGGCTCCCAGTTGGATCGCCGTTGTGGTGTCCCAGGCTGCCACCGTGACACATGGCCACTGCGGGAAACCTGCGGCGGTCCTGCGGGAGCGCCAAGACCCCGCAAATCGCCCCTCACCCGCTTCGATGGTGCCAGCACGCACCGCTGCAGGTTGCGGAAACGAACAGGTCCGCGATAATTGGCCCGACACCTGACCGCTGCTGGGAAACCTGCGGGCGGCCTGCTCCCTCAGGGTCATGCCCACACCCGCACGTTGCAGGCGATGAAGAAGTCCAGGCTGCTCAAGCTGCACAAGGCAGCCGCTGCGCGGGCGGAAGCCGCCGAAGCGCTGTACAAGGCCGCGGTCGCCCGGGCGGAAATCGCCGAGGCGCGCGAGCGGTTTGCGGCGGAGCAGCGCGACAAGTACGCGGCAGAGCGCGAGGCGCTGGCCCTTGCGCGCGAGCGGAGCGCGCTGGAGCGTGACGGCATCGCGAACCAGCGGGACAAGGCTGCGGCCGAGCGTGACGCGATCGCCAACTCGCGCGCGGGTGCCACGCGCGCGGCAAACGGCACCGGCTCCACCGCCGCCCTAGGCGCCTCGGCGGCCACCACCGAGACCGGCGAAGTGCGCGATCCGGAGCTGGAGCTCGCCCAGCTGGAGGCCCGCCTGCAGCGCGCGCACCTCGATGCCCTCACCGGCGCATATCGCCGTGAAATGGGCAGGCTGGCGCTCAAGAACGAGATCGACCGCGCTCGCCGCAGCGATGGCCGCTTCGTCATTGCCTTTGTGGACGTGGACGGCATGAAGGGCGTCAACGACCGGGAGGGCCATGCCGCAGGCGACCGGATCCTGCGGACCCTTGTGGCCACCATGCGCGCCAACCTGCGCTCCTATGACCCCATCGTCAGGTTTGGCGGCGATGAGTTCATCATGGGCATCGCGTCGATTGATCCAAGCGAGGCCGAGCAGCGCATCGCCATCATCGATCAGTCGTTACGCCATGCCACCGGTGTCGGCATCACAGCAGGGCTTGCGTCACTCGAGGGCAACGAGACCCTCGATGAGCTCACCGCGCGGGCTGACGCAGCCCTGATCGAGAAGAAGCGCCTCCGGCCCATCTAGCGTTGCTGGCGGTCCGCGTTTGACGAAATCGCCGGGACAGCCGATCGTGGGTCCCCTAGTCGCTACTGCGCCGGGCCATCATTTGCCGGTCCGAAGCGCGCGACGGATCGGATCCCCTGACATGGCACGCAGAGCCTTCTCATCCCCTGCCGCAAACATTGTCGTGAGCACGGACGGCTACTTCGACGTCTACCCGCCCACGGCGCGCGCCGGCGGCGATCGACCGGTCTATCGCGGCGGCATTGCGGAGCTTGGCGCCGGCATCCGCGGCACCGACGACCGCCTGACCGTCCGCCCGGACTCCGTCGCGCTGGCTGCGGCCGTTGAGGCCTGGTCTGCCGTCCACGGTGCAGCCGCCGTCCGCGGTGCGATGGGCAAGGGGCGAGGGGCGCACGCCGCCTAGCGCCTACGTCGCCGATGGTGCCAGCCGGCTTGCGCTGGAGTTCCCTAGACAGTAACCTACAACCTAATGGTTGTAGTATCGCTTTCCCCCGAACGCGTCGACCTCGTCTTCCACGCCCTCGCTGATGCCACGCGCCGTGACATCGTCGAGGCGGCGATGGGGGGCGAGCTGTCGGTGTCGGCACTCGGGCGGCGCTACCCCATCAGCCTCACCGCTGTGCAGAAGCACGTGGCAGTCCTCGAGCGAGCTGGTCTTGTTCGTCGGCGGCGGCTGGGCCGAGAGCAGCTGGTGTGCACCGACATGGACGCGGTGCGCGACGCCTCAAGGCTGCTTGATCGCCTTGAGGTGTTGTGGCGTGACCGTCTTGACCGCTTCGCCAGCGTCCTGGCCGATGAGCCCGCAGGAGACCCGACATGACCGTGACCGACGTCCGCAAGGACACCGATGCGCTGCGCCTCGTGGTGACGTCTGAGTACGACGCACCGCCAGAGCAGGTCTGGGAGCTCTGGGCGGACCCCCGCAAGCTTGAGCGCTGGTGGGGCCCGCCGCACTGGCCGGCCACCGTCACCGTGCACGAGTTTGTGCCCGGCGGGCAGGTGCACTACTACATGACGGGCCCGGATGGCACGCAGTACCCGGGGTGGTGGCGCTTCACCTCAATTGACGCACCCTGGGCCCTCGCATTTGTTGACGGCTTCAGCGAGAGCAGCGGGGCGCCAGACGCGTCGATGCCGGAGACAACCACCATCGTGGGGCTCGTCGCACGCGATGGCGGCGGTACGCGCATGGTGGTCGAGTCCGTGTGGGACACACTGGCAACGATGGAGAAGCTGGTCGCGATGGGCATGGTGGAAGGCATGACCCTCGCGCTTGGGCAGGCCGACGCGATCCTCGCCGAGGGGTAGCAGCCAGCGCCGCCAAATCCGGGTGCAGGCGGCCGGTAAGATGCGGGCCTCGCCTGCCGTTGACACCTTGCCGGAGCCCGCCTCGATGCAACCCACCCTGCACATGCTCTCCGACGAGCTCATCGGCCAGATCGTCGATGAGGCCAAGCGAGTGCTGGCCGAGACGGGCTTTGAGATCCGCGGCCACGAGATGCGCCGGCGGCTGATTGCCGCTGGGTTGCCCACCCGTCGCCACGACGGCGTGGATCGCGTGCTCTTCCCGCGGGACGTGGTGGAGGCGGCCATTGCCAGCGCCCCGCGCTCGTTCCAGCTGTTTGACCGCGACGGCAACCCGCATGCGGACCTGGGCGGGGACCGCGTCCACTTTGTGCCGGGCTCTTCGGGCCTCAAGTGGATGGACGGCCGGACGGGCGAGGTGCGGCTGGCCAACTCCGCGGACTTCACAAGCTATGTCCGCGTCTGCGACGGCCTGGACCACATCGCCTACCCGGCCACGGCGTTCTCCACCAACGCCGATATCGAGCCGCAGGTGTCGGACGCGTGGCGCCTGTACATGGTGCTGACCAACACCAAGCGCCCGGTGGTTTCCGGCGCCTTCACTGAGACCGGCGTGCCGCGGATGGCGGAGCTGATGCAGCTATTCCGCCGAGACCGGCAGGACCTGATTGCGCGGCCGATGTCCATCTTCACGATCACCGCCACCGGCAACTTCCGTTACTCAGAGGACTCATGCCAGAACCTCATCGACTGCGTTGAGGCAGGCATCCCGGTGGAAATCGTGCCCGTGACGCTGATGGGCCTCGTGGCGCCGGTCACCACGGTTGGCGCAACGGTGTTCCACGCGGTGGACGTGCTGGCTGGCATCACGATGGCACAGGTCATTCGCCCCGGGGCACCCGTGCTGTTCGGCGGCGCTCCCGCCACGTTCCACATGAAGAACGCCAGCTCGCCCATGTCGGCCATCGAGGCGTTCGCGCTTGACGCGGCGTACGTCGCGGTGGGCAAGGCGCTGGGTCTGCCCACGCAGTCGTACATGGCGCTCTCGGATTCGAAGGTGCTGGACGCGCAGGCCGGCGCCGAGACCTTCGGGTCCGCGCTCATCGCCGCGCTGGCTGGCGTCAACAGCGTGTCCGGGCCCGGCATGCTGGACTTCCTGCTGGTGTTCAGCCTGGCGAAGCTGGTGTTTGACGACGACATGTGCGGTCAGGCGTTGCGCTTTGTCCGGGAGATCCGCGTGACCGACGATCTGCCGGTCGCAGGACTCGTGGACCGGCTGATGGTGGACCAGCACCTGATCATGGCGCCGCACACCACGGCGCACTGGCCTACGGAGCTGTACCTGCCGTCAGCGGTGGTGGACCGCGACAACCGCGAGAACTGGCTCAGGGCCGGGGGCAAGGACGCAGCGGCGCGCGCGGCCGACGAGGTGGACCGCCGCCTTGCGCGCTACCGCCAGACCGAGACGGACCCCGCAATTGAGGCGGAGATGCAGCGGATCATTCGCTCAGGGCTGTTTGACCAGACAGAGCTTCCGCTGGTGCCTGCGGCCTCTGCGCCGTCGGCCGAAGCACTCGCCGGCGCCTTCCCAGGAGGCGGCGCCGAGGGCGCAGGTCGCGGCCGGCGGGTCAACGCCCGCCGCCCCAGATAGCCGAAGCGGGCGTCGTCAGGGCATCGCCAAGAACGAGACCACGACAACGGCCACCGAGGCGATGGCCTCGACGATCCCGACATGGACTGGCCGAAGCGGTCTGCCTGCCCGCGCGCGCCGGTCAACAACGATCGGAAGGAGCACCGCCCGAGCCCCAAGCCCAAGGCCCAGAACAGGCCAGGCGACCGGCAGCGTCAGCGCCGCAACCACCATGCCTGCGCCGTGAAACCCGGCGGAGAACGCCGCAAACCCCCGGTTGCCGCGCTGCCGGAGCACGGAGCGAACGACAAGCACCGTTCCCACGAGGTAGACCGCGGCGATCCCCGTGGCCACCGCCAGCCGCGTCGGGTCCGTGACGCCGCCGACAACCGCCGCCGCAGGGACGAGTACAAGGGCCTGGACAACTTGGATGAGGCTATTGGCGATGTCGCGGCGGGTGCCGGGCTTCGCCTCCGCAGCGACAAACAGTGCCGTCGGTGCCAGCACGACAACGGCCATCAACAGCACTGGGAACGCGGCGGCGATGACCGAGCCCTGCACGGCGAGCGCCACGAGGTACACGCGCATCGGCAGCACAAAGGGCTCGCGCTTTCGGGCACGCCGCCACGCCTGGACGGTGGCTGAGGCGAGGTAGCCCGTGACCGCGGTGGTGGCGAGGAGCAGGTGCCATGGGTTCGGCCCACCCACGGCCATGCCCATGAGCAGCGGCACCGCGAGCATCGCCCAGGCGCCGTGCTGGTGCGGCATCCACTTGTGGCCCGTTTGGCCTGGCTGGGCTGTCACGCGACCCCTCCAGTCGCTCCGGTCGCCCCTGCCGCGGCCGCCCGGGCAGCCGAGCCCTTGGCCACAAGCTTCCGGCGTCGTCGCGCCTCGCTCACGGACGCGGCCGCCGACACGCAGACAAACAGCAGGATCGCGCTCACGTTCATGACGCCCCCGGCAATCCGGAGATCCGGCATGGACAGCGCGTCGCCGGCGAAACGCACAACCAGGCCTGCGTGCAACAGGGCAAGGTGCAGGTAGAACCAGGGCTTGTATGGGAGCGGCACACGCAGAAGCGCAGGGACGATCACGGGCGCATGGCCGAAGACCATCGAGATGACGAACCCCAGGAACAGCGCGTGGAGCCGGAGGTCCATCCAGATCATGGCGGAACCCAGGCCGCCTACAACCCACACGGCGCCGGCCACCGCCAGCCAGACGTACCCGGCCAGCAAGCACAGGGCGATGTAGCGGGTGACGCCCGCCATGCGCACAGTGCGGCGAGCAATGTCATTGCGGACGAGCCAGACGGTGAGCGCCAGCAGCCCCGTGCCCGCGAGCCGAACGCCCAGGTCTGGCGACACGGCAACCATGCTGATGCCGCTCATGAACCAGACCCAGATCACGACAAACAGGCGCCGGCCCTGTACCGGGAGGCCGCCGAGGCGGGCGAGGTCGAGTCGCTCGCCCGCAACCGTCAGCACCAGGAACGCCGCCATCCACGGTGTCGCAAGGTTCACCGGCATGCCTGCCAAAAGCACAACCGACGCCAGGACCCACGCGCCCGCGCCGGACACCTGCACCGCCAGCTGCAGTGAGCGCTCCACGCGCGCCAGCGCGGCGTACACGGCGAGGAGGCTGAGGCCCGCCACAGCAAAGGCCACCGCGGCCGCCGTCGGCTGCCCGGTCAGCGCAAGCATGGCCCCAGCAGCCGATGCGCCAGGCGAGAGATAGCCCCACGACCGGTCAAGCGCCACGGCGCGCTCCAGCGCGATCACCGTGCCGAGGAAGCCCAGCGCCATCAGCACGCCATGGGTTGCCGCCAAGCTCGTCGCGGCGGGAGGCATCGACACGCCCAAGAGGACCAGCGCGCCTGTTAGGCCGGCAAGCATTGCGCTGGCGCCCCCAGCGAGGAGCGCCAGCGCCTCGCGTCTGACGGGTCGCGTGCGGACTGCGGCTAGGCCACTCATCGGAAGCCCAACATGAGGCGCGCCTTTGGGGTCATCCGCTCCGGCGTCCACACCGGATCGTGCGTCAGCACCACCTCGACATCCACGATCCCGGGCAGGCCCAAGACCGCCCACCGCACCTGGTCTTCCAGGTAGCTGCCGATTGGGCAGGCGGGAGTGGTCGTGGTCATCACCACGCGCACCATCCCGGCAGCCACCTCGACGTCATACACGAGCCCCAGATCCACGAGGCTGGCGCCCAACTCCGGGTCCATGACGTCGTCAAGCGCGCGGAGCACCGGCGCAGGGTCATCGGCGAGCGCGAGGAGGCGCCCCAGACCCATGGCTTCAGACATTCTCACGGTCTCCTGTGGGGATGAGGCGAACAAGACAGGCATCGGGTTCTGCGAATGGCGCAAGCGACGCGGCGGTGGTGACGGCGCCCAGCCCGCGCAGAGCGCCCTCGAGATAGCCCAGGTGGACACCGCAGACGATGCGGAGCTGCTCGGCGTTGAGCGGCAGATAGGGACATGCGCGCAGTCGGATCGTTGCGACCGCCGGCGGGCTGGCCGCCGGCGCCCCAGCCTCGGCCTTGCGATCCGGCGCGAAGCCTTCGCGGGCAAGCATCGCGGTCAGCGTGTCCTCAACCCCGGCCGCACCCAGGTCCGGCACCCGCGCGGCCTCGGCCTCGCCCCAGCGATGGCCGGCCGCCTGAAG
>JANYAA010000119.1 GCA_025355255.1 Chloroflexota bacterium
ATGATCGGCGCCGCGTTGCTGAGCAGGCCGTCCATCTCGGTCCCGGCAAAGGCGTCCACGTCCACCACGACAAGCCCGCCCTTGGGCATGTCCACAAGGTACAGACGGAGACGCTCGTCACCGGCGATCACCCATCGCAGGCCGCTCGTTGACCCGAAGAGGAGCGGCACCGTGGGCGTGCCGCCGGCAAACGGGCACGACTGCGTCCAGTCCGGCTTGATGGACGCGTCAATAGCCGTGGCGGGCAACCCGCCGATCGTGGCCAACATCGGCGTCGTGAGCGCCAGGCCCTTGATGGTCCTCATCCAGGCGAGAAACGTGATGGAGCTGGTGGTCGTGACCCCGGGCTCCGCTGCCGTGGGACAGTCGGCGGCTTGCGCGAGCGGTGCCGGGTTTGCAAAGACGTGGATGCCGACCACGTCGCCGCCGGCCACGGGGCCAAGGTTCAGATAGGACGCGGTATCCGCGTAGAGGACCCAGCCCACCGGCGTGGTGAAGGTCATGGCGGGCTGGAACGCGGTTGACGTGTGCTGACCGGCGGGCAGCGGCGCTGGCGTTGCCGCGGCGCCCTGCGTGGCTCCCGCGGCGGGCGGCAAACTGGAACCGCCACACGCCGCGACCACAAGGGAAACGACGGCGAGGGCGATCGCGAGACCGCGGTACACGCTGGGGGACCTCCGGGATCAGGACCAATGGAGCGGGCGGCTGTGGGCGCCCATTGTCACCCGTCGGTCATCGCTGGCGCCAGCCCCGCAAGCTGGTCCGGACCCACGCGGCAGCACCCGCCGATCAGCTGGGCGCCAAGCAAGCGCCAGCGGGCAACCATCTCGACGTCCACACGCCCGGGTCCGCTGCCGGTCCAGCGGCGGGCAGCGGCATCCCAGCCCTCCCCGCTGTTGGGATAGACCACGATCGGCAGCGACGTCACGGCGCGGATGCGGGCGATGAGCGCGTCGAGGTATTCCGGCGGGGTGCAGTTGACGCCCACGGCGGCGACGCCCGGTGCGCCAGCGACGGCGGCCACAGCCTCCTCGATGGTGGCGCCGCTGTTGATGTGCGCCTCGTCGCGGCACGAGAAGCTGATCCAGGCGGCTCTGCCTGGCGCTTCGCCCAGCAGCGAGACGAGCGCCGCCGCCTCCTCAACCTCTGGGATGGTCTCGCACGCCAGCACATCGCACGGTGTGCCGGCGAGGACCGCCAGTCGCTCCCGGTGGAAGTCGCGCAGCTGCGCAACCGTGCGCCCGTAGCGGCCGCGATACTCGGAGCCGTCGGCCAGCATGGCGCCGTACGGCCCCACGGACGCGGCGACGAAACGTCGGGCGACGAAACGTCGCACCGGCGGCCGCGCCGCCGCGGCGTCTTCGGCGTCGGCCGCCACCCGCGCGGCAACCGCCAGGTCCACGCTCTGGCGCAGCAGCGCGGCCGCCTCATCGTGGGTCAGGCCGCGACCCGCAAACCCCTCAAAGGTCGCCTGGTAGCTGGCCGTGGTGGCCACGCGGGCCCCGGCGCGGAAGTACGCCAGGTGGGCCGCGGTGATCTGCCCAGGGTCGTCTGCCAGCAGCCGCGCTGACCAGAGGCGGTCCGACAGGTCGGCGCCCTGCGCCTCAAGCTGGTTTGACATGCCTCCGTCAAGGAGGATGGGCTCGCCGGCGGCGAGGGCCGCGCGAAAGGCAGTGGCGTCCATGGGCGCATCGTGCCACCTCGGCCGGGTCTGCGCCGCACGCCGCAGCCGCAGCCGCTGTCCGCTTCACCATTCCATTACTTGCGCAATCACGCAAGTGAGGCGTATCGTGACGCTGAACCACGACGAGCCGGTCGCGCCGGCCAATTGGAGACGCCATGGGCAGCAGGATCGCGAAGGTCACCCTCGACGGCGAGGGCCTCCGCTTCGTCGGCACCACCAACAGCGGCCACACCATCATGCTTGATGACGGTGCGGGCAACACAGGCGCCCGCCCAGCGGACCTCGTCCCGCTTGCGGTCGCGGGATGCACCGCGTTTGACGTCATCTCCATCCTGCGCAAGAAGCGCCAAGACGTCAGCCACTACTCGGTTGACGCCACGAGCGAGCAGATGGCGGAGCACCCCAACGCGTTCACCCGGATCGACGTCGTCCATGTCGTGACGGGCGCTGGGCTGGACCCGGCCGCCGTCGCCCGCGCGGTGGAACTCTCCGCCACCAAGTACTGCAGCGTGGGCTCCACGCTCTCGAGCGGCATCACGGAGATCCACCACGCCTATCGCGTCACGGACACTGCAACCGGTGCCGAGACGGCAGGCGAGGTGGTGGTGCTGGGGCCAAACCTCAATCCGACGAAATCGGCGCAGGGCTGACCGCGATGGCCCCCCAGAAGAGCCGCAAGGGATACGCCCGCGGCGCCCAGGCCGCGCTCCCAGCCCGGAGGGCATCTCTCGGCGCATCGCGCAATGTCCTCATCGGCCTCGTGGCGCTTAGCGCCATCGTCCTCGTGGGGGTCGTCGCCATGCTGGTGTCGGCGCCCAAGGGGCCCGATGGCGGCACGATCGTGGCGGGCAAGGGCGGCACGTGGACCAACATCTCCGCAGAGACCCTGGCGACCAAGCTCAAGGCCAAGGACTTCACGCTGGTCAACGTGAAGACGCCGTACATCGGCGAGATCAAGGGCACCGATCTGTACATCCCGTACACGGACCTCACCGCCCGCGCCGCCGAGCTGCCGGCGGACAAGAAGGCGCCAATCGTCGTCTACTGCCGGTCTGGCAATGAGAGCGCCATCGCCTCCCAGACGCTGCTGGACTTGGGGTACACCAACATCGAGAACCTCGACGGCGGGATGAACGCCTGGTCCGCCAGCGGGCGCCAGACCATCCAAGTCACGCGCTGATGCGCTTCGCCTGCCCGGCGTGGGTGACCACGCGGTTTCGGCTGCATGTGCTCGGCTGGGCGA
>JANYAA010000158.1 GCA_025355255.1 Chloroflexota bacterium
GGCATCGCCGGTCAGGGCCTGCCGATCAGCGGCAGGTAGAACTGGACTCAGTACACCGCGATAACCAGGGCGAGCAAGCACACGAACGCGAGCGCCCACCACCGGCTGCGCATCGGCTTCGCTACGCGTTCAGCGAGAGCACGCCCGCCGCCAGCGCGAGCAAGGCGACGGCTGCGGCGAGTGCGAGCCCAACCGTGAACCACGGGTCCAGTGCGCGCCGCGTTGGCGCCGGGGCGCGTCGGCCGCGCTCCAGGCCGGCGGTGTAATGGGTCAGGGCCTCGAAGGCGTAGACGGCCGGCGCAGCAGCAAAGGCCTCGGCGAGGAACAGCAGCGTTCCAAATGCGAAGACGAGCGCGGCCACCGCGGGGACGACCAGCGGCAACGGAAAGCCCGAGTCCATACGCAGCCCCGAGGCGACAAGGCCGCTGGCCTCGGCTCCGGCCATGACGCCCAGCAGCAGGATGAACTGCGAGCCAACCGAGAACAGCGTCACGGTGACGGCGAGCGCGGGCCGAAGCCGGGCAAGGCGGATCGAGCGGCGCAGCGCTTCCCCCGCATCAACGTGCCCCAGCACAATGCCAGCCGCGGCATAGGTGAACGGTACGCCCACAATCAACGCGCTCACGAGCGACACTGCCGTGTCGATGGCATCCACCCGCGGGATCGCCGCGTGGACCACCGCCCTGGCGGTGCCGCCGACGATCGTGCTGGCGATGCCCACCACAACTTGCGCGGCCAGCAGCTGCCAGAAGCGCGCACGGGCGACGGCGATTGACTCGCGCAGACGCAGCGGCCTTCCCTCCGCACGGCCGCCGATGACTGCGACGGCGACGCCACGGGCGTCAACTGCGGCGCCGACATAGCCGAGGACGGCGGGCAGGATGCCAAGCATCAGCCAGAGCATCCACACTGGCGAGGCGAACGCGTTGTAGAAGCCCGCGCGGCCTGAAGCCGCGGACGATGTCGCAAGGACGCCCACGGTTGCCAGCGCCACCGCCGGGCCAACCGTGACCGTGACGAGGAAGCCGATATAGAACGACGCGCCGCGCAGACCGCTGTCCGAGCGGGTGAGCAGGTCAAACGCCTGCCCGGCCAGCTTGCGCGGTGCCAATGGGATCGCCAAGACCGCCGCTGTCGGCGCCGGACGAGGCGGCGGCACCTGGCCTTGGGGTGGCGCTGGCGGCAGGAGCGGGCCGATGAAGGCTCCGTCGAACGGATGCGCCATCACGCGGCGGGCAGCGGCGGCGCTGCAGTGAGAAGCTCGGCCAAGCGGTCAAGCGCCACGTTGCCGCCGGAGGCGATCACGCAGACGCGCTCACCCTCGCGCAGCGGCACGGCGCCCGCCAGCACCGCCCCCAGCGCCGCGGCACCCGCGGGCTCCAGCACCTGCTTGAGCCGCTCCAGCGCAAAGCGCATGCCCAGCAGGATCTGGGCGTCCTCCACCAGGACCACGCCCTCGAGATAGCGCGAGGCGATCTTGGTCACGAGGCGCCCGGCAATCGGCGCCATCAATCCGTCCGCAACGGAGGCGGGCGTGATGGGCACCGGGACACCGCCAGCAGCAAGCGCGCGATGCAGCGAGTCCGCCCCGACGGGCTCCACGCCAAACACGCGCACGCGCGGCCGCGTTTCGCGGAGGGCCACGGGGGCAATCCGCGCCAATGCCGCCCGCGGCTTGAACGAGCCCGTCTTCTGGAGGTGCTCCGCCTTGAGGTACAGGCGGTCATCCGCCAGACGCACCCCGAGAGCCGCACCCGCGATGCGCGCGGCTGTCGCTGACGACAGCACTTGCGTGTGGTGCAGGCGGCCGGCCAGCTGCTCACGCGTGGCGCGGATCCGGGCGATGGTGACAGGCGTTTCGCGCATGGCCCGAGTATGGCCCGGCGCCGCGGGTGGGGCTAGTTGCGTAATTGCGCAACTTGTGGGACGATCCGGAGGTGATCGACCTGACCAACCCCGTGAGCCTCGAGGCTGAGCGCATCCGCTCGGCAGCGGTGGCGCGTGCACTCGGAGATCCCAAGCGCCTGTGCGTGCTGGAGTCACTCGGTGCCGGTGAGGCGTCCGTGGGCGAGCTCGCGTCACGGGTGTCATGCCAGGTCCCCAACATGAGCCAGCACCTCTCGGTGTTGCGCTCAGCCGGCCTCGTCACGGCTCGCCGCGACGGGAACACCGTCTTTTACCGCCTCTCAGATCCTCGGATCCTTGAGGCGTGTCGTCTTCTATCCTCGATCGCCCGCTGACGGGTGGAACCCGCAACTGAGCGGGAGAAAGGAGCCGCCCCCATGGCGGAGATCAAACAGGCCACAGACGCGACGTTCGAGGAGCTCGTGCTCAATAACGACAAGCCGGTTGTCGTGGACTTCTGGGCTGTGTGGTGCGGGCCGTGCAAGATGGTCGCACCCGAGATGGAGAAGCTCGCGGCCAAGTACGACGGCCTCGTCGATGTCGTCAAGGTGGATGTGGACGCCAACCCGGGCCTGTCGCAGGCGTTCGGGATCATGAGCATCCCCACGATCGCGTTCTTCAAGCCGGGCGCGCAGCCCCAGGGCGTCGTCGGGTTCAAGCCGCTCGAGCAGCTGGAGACGGCCTTCGGCCTCACCCCGCTGCTGGCCGGCAAGGTCAGCTAGGAGCTCCCCGCCCTGCCCATCGGCCCCGGACCTTGCGAGGGGGTTTCTGCCGGGGCCGTTTTGATTCTTGGCGGTCAGCCAAAGGCGCGCCGATGCGCCAGCCGCACCCAAGCCTCAGCCCGGTCCAGCGCAAACTGGTCCGCGTCGCGCGGCCAGAAGGCAATCCAGCCTGCGCCACGCGGTGAGGGGCGAGTGTCAGGCGTGCGCAGGGCCGCCGCGGCGATCGCGGGCTCCAGCGCCACCTCGAGGAACTCGCCGCCGAGCACCGCAAAGATGCGCATACCGACGGAGAGCAGCAGCACCACGCCGTCACGCCGCCGGGTCACGCCCTCAAGCTCCTCCAAGACCGTCTCGACCCGCTCGTCGAGCGTCTCGTCAAGCGTCGTCTCGGCAGCAGCAGCCCCAGCCGCCGCCTCACCCTCGCCAAGCGGCGCGTCAGCCCCGTCGCCATCGGCGTCGTCGTCCGGCCGCAGCCCGCTCACGAGACGGCGGCCAGCACGGCCCGCAACTCGGGCAGGTGCTCCTCGTAGTGCCCCGTGGTCTCGCCGAAGAAGTACTCCTGATGCCGGGGGTGCTTGATCCAGCGGGACTCCGGCACCACGGTGAGGTACCCGCGCAGCTCTCCAGCGGCCACCCGGAATCGGGCGCGGACCTCGGCGATGGGCAGGGCCCGCCAAGCAATAATCCCCGCGTCATTGAATCGGTCAGCCTCGCCCGGGATGGCCCAACGCGCGTGGTTGGCCTCGTACGTTGGGCTTGCCTCGTTCACCGCAAGCTCCTTGGCCACCTGCAGTGAGATCTCCTGCCACTGCACTAGGTGGCCCATCAGGTCGCGGCCAGACCAGCCGAGATCCGTGGGCGGCGCGACCTCCAGTTGCTCGTCGGTCAGGGCGTCAAGCGCCTCAAAGGCGCGGAATGTGTCGCGCTCGTCCTCAAGGAACGAGAGGGCGTCGAAGTACATTGCGGCATGCTAGACCCAGCGGCGGCGGCGTGGTGCTAGAGTCCCGCCCGTGACCGACGATATGCCGTTCCTGCTGCCGCCCGTGAACCCAGCCGATGCCGCCGATGTGCCGGCCGATGTGCTGTCGCCGGAGCTGCTGGCAAGCCTCCTCGTCGATGGCGATGACGAGTTGGCCGCCTGGACGCTGCGCAACGCGATGGTCGGGTCTTCTCGCGCCGCGGTGTACGACGGCATCCTGCGCGATGCCATGCGCCTAGTGGGCGAAAACTGGCGCGCCGGCCGCTGGTCCATCGCAGACGAGCACCTCGCGTCGCGAACCCTGATCGCTGTGCTGGAGCAGCTGCGCCCGGCCGCAACCCCGGCGTCGCGTGTCGGACCGCTGGCCGTCCTCGCCGGCGTCGCAGGCGAGCAGCACATGATCGGCCTGCTCTGCCTTGAGCAGGTGCTGGCAGATGACGGCTGGACGGTGTCGAACCTCGGTGCGGACCTTCCAGACACCGATCTCGCGAGTTATGTCGCGCGCAACGACGTTGTCCTGGTGGCTCTGTCGGCCACGGAGGAGCCACGCGTCAACGCCCTTGCGGAGGCCGTCATGGCCGTGCGCGTGGCGGGCGGCGAGCGGCCGCTGGCCATTCTTATCGGTGGCGGCATAGCCCGGCAGCCGGGGATCAGGGAGCACACGGGGGCCGACGGTGTGGCGCTCACCCTTGGTGAGGCGCGGGCCTTCGCTGCGCGCCACCGCCCTGCCGACAGCTAGACCGCCCGGCTAGACCGAGACCGGCTCGCGATACTCGCCCCAGACATCGCGCAGCACCCGGCACTGCTCGCCAAGCGTCGCGTATGCCGCCGCGCAGCGCAGGAAGTGCGGCATCAGGTTTGTCTCCGACGTCCCGGGCCTTGACGCGGCGTCGCGCAGCCCAGCCAAAGCGGCCGACAGCATCTCCGGGTCACGCTCGGTCCGCGTCCTCGACAGCCGGGCGAGCTGTCGCTCCAGCGAGCCCTCGGGGATCTGCAGCACCGGCACCCGGAGCCGCTCGTCGGTTACGTACCGGTTCACCCCAACGATCCCGCGCTCCCCGAGCTCCAGCTCGCGCTGGAAGCGATACGCCGAGTCAGCTATTTCACGCTGCGGATAGCCCTCTGCAATGGCCTTGAGCATGCCGCCGCGCTCGTCGATCTCGTCGAGGTAGCGCCAGACCTCCCGCTCCACGCGGTTGGTGAGCGACTCCACAAACCAGGACCCGCCCAATGGATCCACCGTGGAGGCCACGCCGGTCTCCTCGAAGATCACCTGCTGCTGGCGCAGCGCGAGGAGGGCCGCCTCTGCCGTGGGCACGGCGAGCGCCTCGTCATACGCGTCGGTGTGGAGAGACTGCGTCCCGCCAAGGATCGCGGCCAGCGCCTGCGTTGCCACACGCGTGAGGTTGTTCAGCGGCTGCTGCGGTGTCAGGGAGACACCGGCGGTCTGCGTGTGGAAGCGCATCCAGGTGGAGCGCTCTGAGCGCGCGCCGTAGCGGTGCGTCATGAGCTTCCACCAGATCCGGCGCGACGCCCGGAACTTGGCGATCTCCTCGAAGAAGTCCGAGTGCGAGTTGAAGAAGAACGAGAGGCGCGGCGCAAACTCATCCACATGGAGACCGCGCTCCAGCGCCGACTCCACGTAGGCCATCCCGTCCGCGATGGTGAACGCGAGCTCCTGAACGGCCGTTGAGCCCGCCTCACGGATGTGATAGCCGCTGATGGAGACGGTGTT
>JANYAA010000168.1 GCA_025355255.1 Chloroflexota bacterium
CGGCGTGGTATCCTGGGGCGTCCCCACCCCGAGAGCCGCCATGAGCGACCCCGCCGACCGGCCCCCGGTCGAGAACAGCACGCGCGAGCAATCGCCCACCGACGTGGCGCGCCAGACGCCCCGCGCACTCTTCGCCCCCGGTGACCCGCTCCCGAACCTGGAGATGTGGGTCCTCGAGCGCCGCCTCGGCGGCGGCGGGTTCGGCGAAGTGTGGCTCGCGCGACACGAGCGCAAGGGCGATTGCTCGCGCGTGCTGTTCTCGACCGGGGGCCGGTCGGCGGGGTCGCTCATGGCGGCTCTCGGGATGGGGACGCCCCAGGATACCACGCCGGGAAGAGATTGGGAACGCCGGGCGGGCGGCTATGGCGGCTCGGTGAACAGCTTAAAGTCCGGCAGCACCCCTTGAACGAGGGTGAAGTGCGCGTCGCGTGTCCACAACTCGATGTCGTTGACGATGGCCACGGTCGCGATCACGGTATCGGCGAACGGGATCGTGACGCCGCCCGCTCGGAGCGCGTTCAGGTTGTCACCGACCGTATCCCAAATGGAATCGGTTGTGGGCAGTGACGGAAACGCATTGAGCAACGCGAGCAGATTCGCCCGGTGCCGCGGGTCGCGGGCACCCGCCAACAGTTCGGCGCGGACGACGCCACAAAGCGCGAGTGGTAACAGCGGCACGAGAGCGGCCAGTTTGGCATCCCGCCCGCGGGCGTAATCGACGAGTACGCTCGTGTCGATGAGGATCATGGCAGGTGGTCGTTCGCGTGCTTCAGGTCGTACTCGCGCCGCTCGCGCCAGGCATCGAAATCGTAGGTGCCGGACTCGCGGAGGTGCCGGGCGGCGTCCGCGAGGGCGCTCCACTTCCGCGTGTCGGCGAAATCGCGCGCGAGGAGCCGGTCGAGTAGCGTCCAGTACGGTTCAAACGCGGAGTCGGCTCGCCACTGGCGGTACAGTTCCTTCTGGGTCGCGAACCCGGCTTCAGTGTCGGGGAACCGGGCGGCCTCGGCATAGAACTGATCGCGCAGGGCGGCGGCTTTCGGGGCGGCGTCTCGGTCGCCGGTGCCGGGCCGAATCGCCGGCGTGGTGAGTTCCGCGACCTTCCGCTCCAGCGCCTCAAGTCGCTCCGCGACCGCTTCGAGTGTGAGTTGTGTCATGGTGAGCCTCCGTTTCGCGGCGCACGGCCGTTCGCGCCAGTGTAGCCGAATGTCGGACTGGAGCCGCACATGCCGCCTCTGGAATCTGACGCAACCGTGTCAGCGCGATTCGCGCTGTTCCCGAGAGGTGGATCGCTGGGCGAGGCGAGTCACGGTGCGCGGGAGTCGGAGCGACCGGGCGAGTCACTTCTTCGACTCTCCGATTTCCCAGTTGATGAGCGCGACGACCTTGCCATCGCACAACACCCTCGCTTGATACGGGCCGTCAGCGAACTTGCCGGCCCTAGGGTTCCGCGCCATCCGTAGCGTGTACTCGCCGGTGCGATTGTTCTGTTCCTCGATGATGGAACCGCCCGCGATTTCAACCCGCCCGTCCGCGTCGTACACGTCATACGCGATGATCTTGGCCGCCGGGGTCCGCTCGAACCGAACGGCGATGTAGATCTTCTTGGTCCCCGATGGCAGCGTCCGCGCCGCGGGCGGCTTGTCTGGTTTGGGGTCGTTGATGTCGGCCCCCACGTCGGCCCCGGTGACCTTCGCGTCGGCCTTGCCGACATACTCCCATAGTGGCCCTTTCGCCCCCGGCAAAATGGCCGGCTTGTCGGGCGGCTTCTGGTCTGGGAGAGGCGAAGACCCCTTCCGGGGGAGCGTCTTCGAATCGACTTGGGCCTTGGTCTCCACCAGCGTGAGTTGCGTCTTGTCCGCGCTCAGGGTGGCGAGGAGTTCAAACTCCCTCTTTTGACCGAAGATGTTTGGCGACAGGCGGATGTAGGTCTTGCCGCCCTTTACCTCCGCAGTCAACTCGCCAACGGCGAAGGAAAAGGAGCTCCCGTTGCCGTTGGCGAACATCCATTCGTAATCCCCTTTGCCCCCCTGCTTGATCTTCAGGAGGAGGGGCGGCTTGCCCCACTCGCCTACGAGGTCATCGAGCGGCGTGGGCGTGGGCGTGGGCGTGGGCGTGGGCGTAGGCGTGGGCGGGTCGGCCGGCCGCTTGGTGTCTCGCGGCGGGTCGGCCGGCGGTTGCGCCCCCGGCACCTCCGCGACTGGGCGGGCCTTGTCGCGGGTGAGGAGCCACACGCTCAACCCGGCCACGAGGGTGAGCGCGGCGACGCCTCCCGCCACCCACGG
>JANYAA010000172.1 GCA_025355255.1 Chloroflexota bacterium
GTCGCGTCCCCGCTGGTTGAGCGCCTGGTCCGGCACCGCATCAGGCGGTCCACCGCGCTGGGTATCGTCATCGTCGCCGTGCTGGCTGCGGTCGCGCTGGCGGTGATCGTGATCGCGGTGTCGCTGGCGGATCTCGTGGACCTGGCGCCGGGTTATGCCGTGCGCCTCGACAGCATGCTGGCTCAGGTGCCCACAGTGCTCGCGGGCTTCGGCATCGTTACCAGCGGCGGCGGGCTGCAGGACATCCTGTCGTCAACGGCGCTCGGGGAGATTGCGCGGTCCGCGGCGGGCGCCACCTCGCGTGCCACGGGCGCCGTGCTGATTGCCGCGCTCACCCTGGTGTATGCACTGTCCGGGGCAGCGTCGCTGCGGCTGCGCGCCGAGGCGGCGTTTGGACAGCAGCATGCGGTACTCGCGGGGGTGGAGCACTTTGGCGCTGACCTGCGCCGCTACCTCGTCGTTCGTGCGCAGCTGGGCGTCTTCGCTGCGGTGCTCGTGTTCGTCCTGCTGTTCGTGCTGGGCGTGCGGCTGGCGGCGCTCTGGGCCTTCCTGACCTTCGCCGCCTCGTTCATCCCCAACATCGGCACGATCATCGCCCTCGTGCCCCCCGCGATCCTGGCGTTGCTGGACTCGGGTCCGGCATCGGCGGCCGCGGTGGTGGTTGGCTTCACCTCGATCAACCTTGCGCAGGACTACCTGCTGCAGCCGCGGATGATGGGCTCAGAGCTCAACCTCTCATCGCTGGTGGTCCTGCTGTCGATCGTGGCGTGGACCTGGATCCTCGGTGCGGCCGGTGCGCTGCTGGCCGTTCCGCTCACCGTGGGCCTGGTGGCCGTCCTTGAGGCGACGCCTGCGACCGCCGGCCTCGCGCTGCTGATGCGCCACGAGATGCCGCCGCCCGAGCCGCCAGATCAGCCAGCAGCGATCCCCGCCAGCAGCGAGAACACGGGCATCGCGGCCTCATAGCTGTCCGCCAGGAGGTCAGGCAGATCGGGCGACATCACGTCCGTATCGGCCAGGCGTCGCCGGAAGATGATGTCCTTGAGCGTCAGGAGGCTCGCGTCCGGGCTGTCCTTCGGGTAGCCGGTGGGCACACGCGTCAGGCGATCCCCGTACACCTCGCCGAAGGCATCGGCAAAGCCCGGTTCCTCCAGGGCCGCCCACACGCGTGCCGGATCCGACACGACAATTTGGCGCCAGCGCGCGAGCACCGGCGGGTCCGGTCGCCACAGGCCACCTCCCGCGAAGATCTCACCCGGCTCAATGTGCACATAGGCGCCGGGACCACCGCCCGCGATGGGGAACCGCGCGCTGGCGTACGGCTTGTACGGCGACTTGTCCTTTGAGAACCGCACGTCTCGATAGATGCGGAACGGCGAGCTGGCCGGATCCGCGGTCAGCGGCAGGTTCCGGGCGGCAAACCGCTCAGCCAGCGCGCTGCATAGGGCCTCCAGCGGGCGCTTCACCAGCTCCTCGTACTCCGGCTTCCGCGGCGTGAACCAGCTGCGGTCATTGTTGGCGGCGAGCTCCGCCAGGAAGGCGATGGCCTCCGGGCGAAACCCATCAAACGGGACGAACGTGGACATGGCTGACCTCACGGGCTGATTGCGGGCTGTAGGCGGCGGGCTGACTGGGCGGATGATGCGCGACATGATGGCTCCGCTCGCTTATCGGCGCCTTATCACTTGACCGCGACGTGGCACTGCTTGACATGTGCTTGATGGCTATGCATCATAGCTATCAACAGCCGGCTCGGGCCAGGGCCGCCAACATGAGGACCGACGTGACGATGCCAACCACACCCGCAGTGACCGGCGGAGCCCGCATCTGGCTCCGCGTTGAAGGCGCGGCCGCGCTGCTCGCGGGCATCTGGATCTACCTCACCCAGGGCGGCCCGTGGCTGCTGGTGGTTCCCCTGCTGCTGGCGGTGGATGTGTCGATGGCCGGCTATCTGCGCGGCCCGGCCCTTGGTGCCGCGCTGTACAACCTGGCCCACAACTGGGCGCTCAGCATCGCGGTCCTAGCGTTCGGCATCGCCACGGGTGCGCCGGCTGCCATTGCCGCGGGCGGGATCCTTGTTGGCCATGTGGGCATGGACCGCGCCGCGGGCTACGGGCTCAAGTACCCCACGGCGTTTGGCGACACGCATCTGGGCAGGATCGGCAAGGCGTCATGAGCCCCACGCCCGCGCGCACAAGCCGTGCGGCCATCATCGCTGCGGCCGCCGAACTCCTGGAGGCGCACGGCCTTGAGGCGCTGACCATGGCCGCGGTTGCCGACGTCGTGGGCGTGCGAGCCCCGTCGCTCTACAAGCATGTCGCGGATCGCCAGCAGCTGATCGCGGCCGTCGCCGACGAGGCCGTCCGCGACCTCGGCATGGCCATCGGCAACGTGCCGGGCATGACAGACGACGGGGTGCAGGCCAGGCTCCGGTCGGTGGCGACCGCGTTTCGAACCTTCGCGCGAACCAGACCGCGCGCGACGGCGCTCGTCTTCGCCGGGCTCGGCACGGAGCACCAGCCATCGGTGGACGCCGCGCGCGCTGCCGTTGCCCCGCTGCTCAGCCTTGCCGCGGAGCTTGCGGGACCCGAGCGAGCGCTTGAGGCTGCCCGAGCGCTCACGGCCTACGCCTACGGTTTTGCGGCCATGGAGTCGGGTGGGGCATTCCGGTTTGGCAGCGACGTGGACGCGGCCTGGAGCGCCGGGCTAGAGGCCCTGATCCGTGGCCTTGCCGCCTGACGGAGCCGGACCGAAAGCCGCCGCACTACCACCCGCCGACCGCGACCCTGCCCGTCGCGGCGTCAGGAGGTCACGTGCGCACGCTCTACGCAGGTCTGTTCGCGGCGCTGAAGGAGACAGACGGCGGCGAGATCGCCATCAACGGCAGCATCACGCTGGCCCAGGTCACGCTGGCGGCGGGGCTGCTCGACGAGCTGCGCCTGCTGGTCTTCCCCGTTGTGGTGGGATCCGGACGCCGGCTGCTGGAAGGTCTGGAGAACATCCCCCTGCGCCTCATCGAGGCCAAGCCGCTGCCGACCGGCGGGGTGTCTCTCACCTACGGGCGGGCCGAGCCAGCCGCGAGCGCCTGACGCGCGCACCCACAACGAAACGGGGCCTTGGAGGGGGGTCCAAGACCTCGCATTCGCTGAGAAAGGAAGGTGATCTGCATGATCGCCCTCCAACCTTTCAGGTTCGTGAGAGTGGGGAAAGGCCTCGCAGCCTGCCCTGTGCAATCGCAACCCCCAGCAGGACGATGACACCGCCCACAGGCTCATGCCAGTTGAGCGGTTCCGCCAAGAGCAGCACGCCAGCGATCACCGCGAACAGCGGCGTGATGTAGGTCACCGAGCTTGCGGTGGTGGCGCCCGCGGCCTTCACGATTCGGAAGCTGAGCACGTACGCGATACCGGAGCCGAGTACCCCAAGGGCGAGCATCGCGAGGATGGTGGTGCCGGCGATTGGCCAGCGAACCACTGGGCCGCCCAGCAGCGTCTCGCCGGCCACCAAGGGGACCAGAAACAGCGCGCCCAGCACAACCTGGCCCGTGGCTATCGCGATCGGGTTGCTGCCCTGCGCGAAGAGGTGTCGCCGTGAGTACGGATAGACGATGCCGTAGCACACCGCAGCGCCGACGCACGCAAGGACGCCGGCCAGTTCGCCGCCGCCGATCCCCTCCCATACCCCCACCACGACAAGGACGCCCGCAAAGCCCACGAGAAGCCCAACGATCCGCTCGCGCGTTGGTCGCTCTTCCGGGAATGCGGCCAGGACGGCAACAAGCGTCGTGAGCGGGGTTGTGGCGTTGATGATCCCAGCGAGGATGGAGCTCACCTGGGTCTCGCCCCATGCGAACAGCGTGAACGGGATGCTGCAGAACAGGAGCGCCAGCACGGAGAGGTGCCGCCAGGTGGCACGGCCGCGGGGCAGGGGCGTGTTGGTTGCCGCGGAGACAGCGAGCAGGGTGAGCGCGCCAATGCTGAGCCGCACAAAGGCCACACCGATTGGCGAGAGCGACTCGAGTCCCAGCTTGATGAACAGGAACGAGCAGCCCCAGATCGCGCCCAGCACAACGAAGGCCAGCTGCCATGGGAGCACACGGAGGTTGCGCATGACGGCACACGCTATCGCGGACCGGCGGGTCAACGTGTCTCGGCTGACGCCGATCGTGTCGTCCCGTTAGTCTGTGCGCCTGCCCCGGCCAGCCGGACCGGGTTTGGGACGAGGGAGACCGCCGTGGCGATCAAGCAGACCAAGCGCGCTCGGGCGCAGCTCATCGGCGACGTGTTCTCAGGGGTCCGGCGCGCGCCGCGCCACGAGATGCCAACCGAAGAGATGGACCCCGAGGTTGCCTACCAGATCGTCCACGACCAGCTGATGCTGGACGGCAACGCGCGCCTGAACCTCGCCACGTTCGTCGGCACGTGGCTTGAGCCGCAGGCGCGTCGCCTGATGGACGAGACGTTCGACAAGAACATGATCAACAAGGACGAGTACCCGCAGACCGCTGAGATGGAGATGCACTGCGTCGACATGATCAGCCGGCTGTGGAACGCGCCCGACCCCAACGAGGCGCCCGGCTGCTCCACCACGGGCTCGTCCGAGGCGGCGATGCTTGGCGGTCTGGCGATGAAGCGCCTCTGGCAGGTGAAGCGGCGCGCCGAAGGCAAGCCCGCCGACAAGCCCAACATCGTGTTCGGCACCAATGTCCAGGTCTGCTGGGAGAAGTTCGCCCGGTATTGGGACGTGGAGCCGCGCGAGGTGCCGATGGAGGGCACCCGCTTCCATATCGACCCGGACCAGGCCGCCGCCCTGTGCGACGAGAACACGATCGGCGTGATCGGCATCCTGGGCTCCACGTACGACGGCTCGTACGAGCCCATCGAGAAGATCTGCAAGGCGCTTGACGATCTGCAGACGCGAACCGGGCTGGACATCCCAGTCCACGTGGATGCGGCGTCAGGCGGCTTCGTGGCGCCGTTCCTTGATCCCGACCTCAAGTGGGACTTCCGCCTCGACCGCGTGGTCTCCATCAACGCGTCCGGCCACAAGTACGGCCTGGTAGCCCCAGGTGTGGGCTGGATCATCTGGCGCGACGAGGAGCGCCTGCCCGAGGACCTCATCTTCAAGGTGAACTACCTGGGCGACATCATGCCCACGTTTGCGCTCAACTTCTCACGCCCGGGCGCCCAGGTGGTGGCCCAGTACTACAACTTCATCCGGCTGGGGATGGACGGCTACCGCCGGGTCCAGCAGTACGCCCGCGAGGTTGCGCAAGACCTGGCGCGCGAGATTGACGGCATGGGGCCGTTCGAATGCATCACGCGCGGCGAGGACCTGCCGGTGTTCGCCTTCAAGGTCCGCGAGGACATCACCAACTTCAACGTCTTCGACGTCTCGAATGCGCTGCGCGAGCGCGGGTGGCAGGTGCCGGCCTACACGTTCCCGGCCAACCGCCAGGACCTTGCGGTGTGCCGCGTGGTGGTGAAGCGCGGCTTCACGCACGACGTCGCCAGCCTGTTCATGGGCGACCTGCAGCGCCAGCTGCCGCGGCTTCTGCGCCAGGCCGAGAGCGTGCACGACGCGGACAGCGGGAGCAGCTTCCGCCACTAGACCGCGGCGTTCGGGGCTTCACGAGGAGCCTCGGGACTCACAGTCACGCTTTTCGCCGTCTCCTGCGCCGCCCCCGCTGAAACGGGACTGTCGGTCCGCGATGGCGCCGTGGTCATCGGCACGCGCTCGGCAGGAGGGCGCGTCTCAGGACTCGCAGTCCCGAGAACCGGGTTAGGGAGCGTCGCTGCGGGTCGCCGAAGGCGAGATAAGTGACCAGTAGTCCCGTTTCAGCGGCAGGTATGGAACCCGGGGCGAAATCCGTGACCAGCAGACCCGGCAGCGCGTAACTGCGCGGCGCTCCAGCCCGCCGGCCCGCTGGACTCAGCCGATCTCCGCGGCCTCGAACCCGGCTCGGGTGACTCCCGGGTGTCAACCCGTCACAAGCCGCGACGCCATGTGCTGCCCGCGCGGGCCTAGTTGCGCTGCTGCGCCTGCGACCGCCGGTCCGGAATGAAGAGCGCGAGGCGCCGCGCAAGGAGGTCGAGCTCGCGGTCCAGCAGCTCGTCCAGATCGCGCAGCCGCTGCTCTGCCGTGGGCGCCTCCAAGAGCATCTGCTTGCGGTCCGCCTCCACCTGGACGATCCCGGTCAGAAGGTAGGACAGGGCCACCGGGTCGTCGGGGATGTGCGGCGCCGCAAGGGTCCGATCCACCGCGTCGGGTGTCTCCGCCAGCGCCTCAAACCGCTCGTCGTCGGCGTCGGCGCCGTCGCCATCGCCATCGCCATCGCCATCACCATCGTCATCGCCCACCTCAACCTCCACCTGGACGTCGAGCGGGATCCCGGGCTCGCCCTCGCGCGGCTGGATCAGGCGCAGGTATTCAACAAACCGCCGACGCACGCGGTCCACGAGGATCTCCGCTTCGTCGGCGTCGCCCTCCAGTTCAGGCCGCGTGACCACCCCAGCGACCAGATACGGCTCCGCGTCGGCATCAATGGACCGGACGTCGAAGCGGCCGGTGCCCACCACCTGGAGGTCCCAGCGCCCGTCCGAGTACCGCGACGCCTCGCGGATCTCCGCAAAGGTGCCCACGGACGCGATCGAGAGCTCTGCCGCCTGACCGCTGGCCGGCAGCACTTCGGGCCCCTCGCGGATCAGGACGATGCCAAATGGCGCGGACGCGTCGAGGCAGCGCCGAACTAGCAGCCGGTATCGCTCCTCAAACACGTGGAGCGGCAGCACGACGCCGGGGGCGAGGACCGTGTTGAGCGGGAAGAGCGGCAGACGCATCGACATCAAGGGTATGCGGGGTGGGAGGCGGAAACAGTCGAGCCGCCGGGGGCCGGCGGCTCGGTTGGGCGGCAATGCTGCGCGGTCAGGCCGCGCGGGCGACCCCAGACGTCAGTGGGCGCAAGCCTTGGGAGCGCCGCCGTCGTCCGCCGTGCGGAACGAGGAGCCGCAGCCGCAGCCGGAGACGGCGTTGGGGTTGACCACGGTGAAGCCGGCACCCATGAGGGTGTCCACGTAGTCGATGGAGCTGCCCTGGATCAGCGGCACGCTGTTGGCGTCAATGTAGACACGCAGGCCGTTGGTCTGGAGCACGCTGTCCTCAGCCGTGGGCTGGTCCTCGAGCATCATGCCGTAGCGGTAGCCGGAGCAGCCGCCAGAGTAGACATAGACGCGCAGCCCAATCTCGGGGCTGGCCTCTTCCTTCGTCAGCTCGCGGAGCTTCGCCGCCGCAGCATCGGTAAGCGAGACGACCGTGGGCTGGGCGTCAATCATGGGCTGGGCGTCGAGCATGTGGGTTTCTCCTTTGGGGTCGCTGGTTCCCGGGCCGCCCCGGCCGGGGACTGAGCGATCGTACGCAGCGCAACGGATTTCGTCCAGCGCCGCGTCGAAACCACCGGCTGCTAGGCCTCGACGCGCTCCACGATGGTCGCAATCCCCTGCCCCACACCGATGCACATCGTGGCGAGCCCGTAGCGGCCGCCGGACCGCGCCAGCTCGTGGACCAGCATGGTGATCAGCCGGGCCCCCGACGCGCCAAGCGGGTGGCCCAGCGCGATGGCGCCGCCGTTGGGGTTGGTCTTGGCGGGGTCCAAGCCAAGCTCGTCCATGCAGGCCACGGACTGGCTGGCGAAGGCCTCGTTGAGTTCCACGAGATCGAAGTTCTGAGGTGTGAGGCCCAGCTTTGCGCACAGCTTGTTGACCGCGTCCACCGGGCCCATCCCCATGATCTCCGGCTCGATCCCCGCATAGGCCGCGCCAAGGATCGTCGCGCGGGGCGTCCAGCCTAGCTGCGCGGCCTTCTCCGCCGAGGCGATCAGGCAGGCAGCCGCGCCGTCGTTGATGCCCGAGGCGTTCCCGGCGGTGATGCAGCCATCGGG
>JANYAA010000285.1 GCA_025355255.1 Chloroflexota bacterium
GGTCCCGGCGCTCGCTCGAGCTGGGCGGCGCGGACAATGCGCACGTGCTGGACACACACGCCGCGGCGCTTGCCGCCGTGGGCCGATTCGACTCGGCCGCCGCCACCGCCGAGCGAGCCGCCGCCCTCTCGGAGGCCCGGCACGACGACACGCTGGCGCGATCCATCCGCGCGCGCCTGCGCAGCTACCGCAGCGGACAGGCCTATATCGACCACGGGGCAGTTCTTCCCGTCCCGCCGCGCTGAGCCGGCGGCGGTGGCCGGGCGAGCGCGCGTGCCGGCCAGCTATCGTGGTTCGCATGCAGCAGGTGAGGGGGTCGCAGAAGCCAGCGTGAGTCGGGGCCGGCACACCAGTGTGGAGATCCCGCCACACTCCCGACACCCCTGCGAGTTCACGGCCCGCGGCGCCGCTCGCCGCGCTTGCCCCCCTTTGCGGCAACACGAAACTCGCAGGTGCGTCGGCGGATGGCCAAGGAACCCCAGTTGGGGCACGGGCGATGCTGGCTCCCGAGTAGGCGAGTGCCGCGCATTCTCCTGATCGCCTGACGGAGAGGCGGCCCGTTCCCCCGGGCTCCGGCTGTTCCATCCTGTCGGCAGTGGACTGTGCGTTCGCAGGCAGGCCCTCGTGGCGATGAACGCGGGCTACGTCGTGCTCGCCTCGGCGGGAGAACCCGGGGATTTCAAGGGGATCTTCCTCGTGCGCAAGGACTGCGGAATCCACAAGGTCGCCGACCTGCGGGGAAAGGCCGTGGCGTATCCCTCCCCCACGGCACTTGCAGGCTGCATCATGCCGCAGTGGTTCCTGCACACGCACGGGCTCGACGTGAATCGCGACATCGAAAGCCGCTACGTGGGCTCGCAGGAGTCCGCGATCATGAGCGCGCTCCTGGGGCAGGCGGCCGCCGGCGTGACGTGGCCACCTCCGTGGCGGGCGTTGGTGAAGGAGCACCCCGCGGAAGCAGCCCAGCTGCGGATGATCTGGGAGACGCCCCCGCTCATCAACAACGCGGTCCTGGCCCGCGCGGACATCCCGCCGGACGTGCGTACCCGGGTGCGCCGGGCGCTCCTCGAGCTGGCCCGGACCGCGGGCGGACGGGGGGTCCTCGCCAACATGCAGACGGCCCGCTTCCTGCCGGCCGGGGATGCCAACTACGACGTCGCGCGACGCTTTGTGGACCGTTTCGAGCGTGAAGTGCGACCGGTCGGGAAGCGGTGACCCCATGATGAAGCGGCTGCTTCCGTGGCGGGGCAGCATCCGCCGGCAACTCGTCCTCGCGGTTGCCGGCGCGCACGCACTGCTCATGACGCTTTTCGTCTGGGACGTGACGCACCGCCAGAGGGAGCTGCTCCTCGAGCTTCAGGCCGACCAGGCGAAGGCCGTCGCACAGTCGATGGCGACAGCGTCCGCGGGCTGGCTCTCGGCCAACGATGTGTCGGGCCTGCAGGAGATCGTCGAAGCCCGGCGGGGACACCCCACCTGAGGTACGCCATGCTCCTCGATCGCCGGGGCAGGGTGCTGGCGCACACCGACCGCGCGCGGCTGGGACTCTACGTTCGCGACATGCCGGCGCGGCCGGATACGGTGCGGGCGACGTATTCGCCCCCGCTGCTCGACGTCACCACCCCGGCCCGGATGGAAGGTCGCGTCGTCGGCTGGGTGCGCGTGGGGTTCGGCCTGCTCGGAACCCGCCTGACGCAGAAGCCCTACCTCATTCGCGGAGTCTCCTCGGCCGTCCGGGCGGGCCGGCGCGCGGAACGCGTGCCCGAGCTTGGGGGCCGACGAGGTCGCGCAACTCGGCCACGACTTCAACGACATGCTCGATGCCCTGTCCCGGCGCGAGGCCGAGCAACTCGCGGCCGAGACCGCGCTGCGGGAGAGCCAGCGCCGCGAGCAGGCGACGTTCGAGCAGGCGACCGTGTGAATCGCCGAGGTGGCGCCCGACGGGCGCTGGCTGCGGATCAACAGGCGGCTGGCGGAGATCCTCGGCCGCGGCCGGGAGGAGTTGCTCGAGGGCGGCCCCGGCCCGCCCGAGGCCGAACTCCAGCTCCAGGCCGCCATGCCCGTGGCCGACGGCGTACACGTCGAGGGCGGCAGGTACTAGCGGCGCGACCGCACTTCGTTCCCGGCCGAGTACTGGGCCTATCCGATGCGACGCGGCGAAACGGCGGTGGGCGTGGTCACGACGCCTTCCGACCGAACCGAACACCTTCGCGCCGCGGCGGAGCACGAATCGCTGGAGGCCCAGCTGAGGCAGGCGCAGAAAATGGAAGCGGTCGGGCAGCTGGCCGGAGGCGTGGCGCACGACTTCAACAACATCCTCACCGCGATCATCGGCAATGCCAGCCTGATGCAGGCCTCGAGGCACCTGACAGAGGACCAGGTCCACGATGCCGGCAAGCGGGCGGCCGCGATCACGAAGCACCTGCTGACCTTCAGCCGGCGCCAGCGGTTCGAGTGCAGCGAGGTCGACATGAACGCGGTCGTGCTGGGCGTGCGGAGCATGCTTCGCCGCCTGCTGGGCGAAACCATCGACTTCAAGGTCGCGGTCGCCGGGCAACCACTCGTCGTGTGGGCCGACAGCGGCATGCTGGAGCAGGTGCTCGTGAACCTCGGCGTCAACGCACGCGACGCCATGGCGCGCGGCGGCCAGTTCACGATCAGCACGAGCGCCGTGGTGATTCCAGCCGGGGTTGCCCTGTCCCACCCGCAGGCAACGCCGGGGCCGGGCGTCCGCCTGATGGCCGCGGACTCCGGCTGCGGGACCCCCGCCGAAAACCTGTCGAGGATCTTCGAGCCGTTCTTCAGCACCAGGAAAGTGGGCAAGGGCACGGGGCTCGGCCTGTCCATCGTGCACGGCATCGTGGAGCAGCAGGGAGGGTGGATCGAGGTCGAGAGTCGCGTGGGCCTCGGCACCACCTTCCATATGTACTTCCCCAGGATTCCGGGTTCGCGGGCGCAAGCGTCCGCACCCGGAACCGCCGTGGCCGCTCCACCGCGGGGCAGTGAATCCATCCTGCTGACCGAGAACGACGAAGGGGTGAGGAAGCTGGCGAAGCGGGCGCTCGAACGCGCCGACTATCACGTTTTCGAGGCGGAGGACGGACCGACGGCGCTGGAGGTCTGGGAGCACCAGCGCAGTGAGATCCGGCGGGTGCTGATGGACATGGTCATGCCGGGCGGGCTTTCGGGACCGGTACTCGCGAACGAGTTTCGCCGCCTGTCGGCGGACCTCCCGCTCGTCTTCTGCAGCGGCTACTCCGAGGAGATCCTTGAGCAGGAGGCGCTGCCGAATCACCGGAGCGCGTTTCTCGCCAGGCCGTACGAGCTTTCCCGGCTGCTGACGGTCGTGCGCGAGCTGCTCGACGCCTGGTGACGCATTGGTGCGCGCGTCCCGCGATGCTACGGTCGCCGCATGCCCAGTCCCCACTCGTCCATGCTTCGCCCTCCCGGCGTTCCGTTCGCCGGCCGCCTGAAATCGACCCTCCTGCGGTTGTTGCGCGTTCCCGCCGTCAACACCGCCATGCGGCTCGCCGTGCGGCCGTTCGCCGGCGCCGTGCCGGTCCAACAACTGATGCGCCTGCCCGTCGTGGGCGCCGTTCGGGTCAGGCTGCCCTCGGGCGCCGCGCTCCGCCTGAGCTCCGACGGCCGTGACGGGATCGCCTCCGCGCTTTACTGGCGCGGGCTGGAGGCCTGGGAACCCGAGACGTTCCGCATCTTCGATTCGCTGCTTCCGGCGGCGGACGTTGTGCTGGACGTGGGCGCGAACAGCGGCCTGTTCGCGCTGTACGCCGCGCTGGAGCGGCCGCAGTGCAGGGTCTTCGCCTTCGAGCCCACCCCGGATTCCGCGGCAGGGCTTGCGCGCAACATCGCGGCGAACGGCGTGCGAAACGTCACGCTCTGCCAGGCAGCCGTCTGCGATCACGACGGCACGGTGGACCTGTTCGTGCCGCCGGGTGAATCGCTGCCGCTGGGCGCCTCGACGCTGGCGACGTTTCGCCAGCCCGGCGCCCGCTTCGAGGTGGCCGCCGTGAGCCTCGACACGTTCGCGCGCCAGAACCACCTGGACCGCATCGACGTGATCAAGATCGACACGGAAGGCACCGAGCCCGGCGTGCTGG
>JANYAA010000190.1 GCA_025355255.1 Chloroflexota bacterium
CCGAGGTCGAGCAGGGATTCGGGTCCGACGTTGAGCCAATCGTCCGCGAGTCCGAACGCACGTCCGACATCGATCACGGCCTCGCCGAGGGGCTTGGGCATGGGGCGAAGTGGCCTGATGCGGTCGAGCACGCGCTCGCCCAGGATGTCGAGGTCCTTCGTGGTCGGCCGGATGATGAGCCCGCACAGGATCAGGTTGCCGCCGCCGACGAGCACGACCTCATAGCGCACCCCACGGGCCGCCAGCAGTTCGCCAAGGGCAGCGAGCGCGGCTTCGAGCTGCCCCCGGCCAATCTTGTCCATGTCGTGACGATAGGCGTGTTTGGAGTAAGAGTCAACCTATCGAATCGACAATCTAGGTCTTACCGTCGCACGCTCGCTGCGTTGGAAGACAGCAGGTCTTGAACGCTTCCCGTCACGCATGGAAGCCAGGCGCTAGCCGACCAGGCCCGTGATCGCGGGCTCGACCATCGTGTCCAGTTAGCAGGTCTTCCCGAGCCACGAGCGTTGTGGCCAGCGAAAGCCGCCGCCCGGTCGGTCCGGAAGACGGGGATTAGCAGGTCTTCCTGAGCACGAAAGGGGGAGTGGAGCAGACACTCGGATTTGAACCGGGGACCCGCTGTTTACGAACCAGATCGGCCTAAGCGTTGTGGCCTGAGCGTGAGAATGCGAGCGTAGGCTGCTCAGTTAGCAGGTCTTCGTTTCGACCTCGCTCGGAGCCTGTCCGTCTCGCGATCCGTTGCTCACGCGTCTGCGCCGGCGCCGCCAGCTGGCCCGGTGGTCATCCGCCAGTAGCCATGCGGATCGCGGGCGCTCTGGCTTTCGCGGCGCAGGTAGCCCGCGTCCGCGAGGACGGTGAGGTATCGGCGCGCCGTGTTGACCGAAACGCCGAGGAGATCCTTCGCCTCGGCGGTCGTCACGCGCCCGTTGCCGAGCGCGAACTCCACGAACCGCTCCGACCCCCGCGGAAGGAGCCGAAGCATTCGCGCGCCGATTGGGTCCATCAGCAGCGTGACGATCACCGATGCCGGCCCCTGGCGATAGATGGGATCAGGAAGCCCGACCTCTTCCATCCCCTCGAACATCCGGTCCACGCCCTCGCCGAGCTCTCGCCCGAAGCCGAACTCGAGGACGGTCCTCGCCACTCGGGGGTTGCGAGCGAACCGCGTCGACCGGATCGTCTCGATTCGGACGAGACCTGGCAGGCGTCCGGGCGACTCGACCTCCAGCCGATCGGCGAACAGAGAGACCCGGATGTGGTCGCCCCCGATCGAGTACGACCGGTGCACCACGGCATTCACGATTGCCTCGAGCCAGACCCTCTCAGGGATCACGGTGGCACGATGGAATCGCCCCCCCGGGCCGAGCCGGATCACCGACCCGAGCCATCGCCGCAGTGTCCTGCGGGCGAACAGGATCTGATCACGAAGCGCGCCATCTCCGTGGACGTCTGAGATGACGTTCAAGCGCTCGCCGGTCTCGCGGGCGCTCCCCTGGCAGCGAAGCAGCCGGATCCGCGCCTCGGGCAGGAATCGCTGGGGGCCGGTCCCGAGCGTCAGGATGCCGGCGACGGTTGGCAGGAGCTGACCCCGGCTTGACGTGAGCAGACCCCGTGCCAGGAGTGCGTCGTCGGGTCGCTGATTGCCTCCCACCGAGCGAAGGAACCGGTCGATGAGGTTTGGGTCGAGATCGTCGCGAGCAGCCCCGGCAACCGGCGTCCCGTCGAAGAACGTCCCGCCCTTGTCATAGCGGAGCTCCGAGGCCTCCATCGGTCCCAGGCGCCGGTTCTCGTCGCCAACTCGAAGGAGGACCTCGCCGCGCACGTTCTCGTGCACGTGCTCGCTCGCATCGACTTCGATGATCAGGAGCCGGTCGGCGTCGCCGCGCTCGTTGATGCAGGCCACCACCTCGTAGTGGGCGGGCACTGGCGGGCGAGTGAAGTCGCGGCCGGCTTGGCGCCACCCGTTGTGCAGTCGCTCGTCAGGACCCGTACCCTCAATGGCGCCGCCCCAGATCCCGACCACGATCAGGCCACCTTCGGCGTTGGCAAGCGCGACCATTGCGTCGGCGAGCTCACGGGGCTTCACGCGAGCACTCTTGCGATCGAACCACTGGCTTTCTGGCCGCTTCCGCAGCGCAGGCACACGCCGGTCCTCGGGGAGGAGCTGGAGCTGCTGGATTGTCGCGAACCCTAGGTCGCCTGCCATGGCCGATACCATAGTCGCTACTTATCAAGTTGACAAGTACGAACAAGGTTCCTACCTCGGCCGACAACCTGCGATCTGGAAGACAGCAGGTCTTGACGCGTCCGGTCGTGCATGGAACCCGGGCGCTGGCCGACCGGGCCCGTG
>JANYAA010000287.1 GCA_025355255.1 Chloroflexota bacterium
GATCGCCCGGGACTGCGCGTTCATCCGGTACATGACCGCGATGTCCTTGCCCCGGAAGCGGCTCGAGTCGTCGTCGTCCGCGCGCCGCGTCAGGAGCGATCCGCGCCCCGTCGAGCCGGCCAGACCCTCGACCTGGCGGGCGATCCACTCGGCCTCCTCCTCTTCGTTGTACGCCTCGAAGCGCTGGATGGGCACGCCGCCCTGGTTCTCGGTCCAGAGCTTCTTGTCGGTCCGGCGCTCGTTGCGGCTGACGATGGCGTGCGCGGCGTCCAGGATGAGCTTGGTTGAGCGGTAGTTCTGCTCGAGCTTGACGACGGTGGCGTCGGGGTAGTCGCGCTCGAAGTCCAGGATGTTGGCGATGTTGGCGCCGCGCCAGCCGTAGATGCTCTGGTCGTCGTCCCCTACCACGCACAGGTTATGGTGCGCCGCGGCCAGCGCCCGGACCCACAGGTACTGCGGCCGGTTGGTGTCCTGGTACTCGTCCACGTGGAGGTAGAGCCAGCGGCGCTGGTACTTCTCCAGCACCTCGGGCGCCTGGTCGAAGAGCTCCACCGAGCGCAGGAGGATGTCGTCGAAGTCCAGCGCGGCGGCGGCGCGGAGCCGCTCGTCGTAGCGCTTCGCGAGCTTCGCGATGACGCGTTCCTTGTGGGTCTCCGCGTTCTCCGCGAGGTACGCCGCGTCGAGCATCTCGTTCTTGGCCCGGCTGATGGCGCCCAGGATGGCCGCGGGGCGGAACTCGCCGGTGGCCGGGAGGTCCTGCTCGGCGAGGATGCGCTTCATCAGCTGCTGCTGGTCGTCGGTGTCGTAAATGGTGAAGCGGCGATCGAGGCCGATGGCGTCGCCGTCCGTGCGCAGGACGCGAGCGCAGAGCGAGTGGAACGTGCCCGCCTGGACGTCCTTGCCGGCGTCGCCGGTGAGCGCGGTGATCCGCTCCCGCAGCTCACCTGCGGCGCGGTTGGTGAACGTGACGGCGAGGATGCGCCGCGGCTGGACCGCCTTGGCGCCGATGAGATACGCGATGCGGTGGGCGATGACCCTGGTCTTGCCGGAGCCGGCGCCCGCGAGGATCAGCAGCGGGCCGTCCGTGGTGGTGACGGCGCGGGCCTGCTCCGGGTTGAGGCGGCTGACGATTTCGTCTGCCCTGGCGGCGCGTCTGGCGGCGATGGCCGCGGCGATGGCCTCCGGGTCAAGCGCCGGACCCGCGACTGCTTCCTCCACCACAGGCACATCACGGAGCCAGTCGGGCTCTTCTGGCGCAGCAGGCGCGGCCATTGCGCCTGACACCTCCGCCGGCGTGGGCTCATCGCCGAAGTCCAGCCACGTGCCCTGGCCGTCGGGCTCCTGCAGCCGTGGCGCGGAGCGCGAAGTGGTGCGGCGCGGTCGGCTGCCGGAAGGAGTGGGACTCACCGGCCCATTCTAGGTTGGACGGCTTCGCTGGCGGTTGTCAGGACCCGACCACCGGCGGGTCGATGACCGATGGCCCGTCCCAGGCGCTGAACACCAGCTCAAGCTGCACGGCCAGGGTCCCGTCCTCGGCGGCGCTGATCACCTGAAGGACAGCCGGCCGCAGCGTTTGGGCATCAGTGGCGAGCGTAATCGTCGTGTTGGTGGGCGGCATGTCCGCGGTGGCGCCACCGGGGAGCAGCGCGGCGAGCGCGGCGGCAGGATCGGCCCCGGCGTCAAGGGTCAGGAGGTGGCAGCGGCCCGAAGCGCTGGCGCAGGCAACTTCCTCAAGACTCGGCGGCTGGTTGCGCGCGGCGAGGTAGGAGCGCACCCGGTCCACGAGGGTGAGCGGGTTGAGGTCCAGACCGGTGCTGGCCGCGGACCCGGCGACGCTGTCCGTGCCCACGGCTTGCCAGACGCCGCCATCGGTGCGCGACCAGATCGACGCCAGTGCGGTCAAGGTGTCCAGGTTGATGTCCAGCGCCGGTATCGTGATGTGCGCGCGCGTCCTGATGTCCCGGGGGCGCAGGTCGGCGGTGATCGTGCTGCCGGCCAGGTTGAGCTCCGGGTCTGGCCTATTCACGAGGTCGCCGGGCAGCTGCCCCTGGAGCGTCCCTTCAACGTGCACGGACGCGGCTTCCAGCGTGGCCTGCAGGCTGCGGGCCAGCATCTCGCGCGGGTCGGTGATGCTGGCGGCCGACGGGCGCCCCGCAAGCGGCCCAAACCCCAGCACGGCGCCGATTACGGCGAGCAGTGCCAGCACGGCAGCCAGCGCGAGGGCGTCGGCCGCCAGCGAGCGGATCAGGGCGGCGGCAGGGCTTCGATACGTGCCGGTGTCGAGGCGATCCGCATCGCG
>JANYAA010000319.1 GCA_025355255.1 Chloroflexota bacterium
GGACCTGCGGTACATCCCCCACAACATCGGGATCATGCTGACGCTGCTGCAGGCCGTGCCCGCTGGCCCGGGTGCCTCCCCGTCGCCCACGCCGCAGGCCACCGCGACGCCCACGCCCACCAGGACGCCGAAGCCCACGAAGAAGCCGTGACGGGCGCTGCCCGTCTCGTCCGGATCGCACAGCCTCCGAAGCCCACCCGGCTGTGATCCCCCTCCGCGACGCTCGCACCGGCGGACGCACCCCCTTGATCACAGCAGCCCTCATTGCCGCATGCGTGGCCGTGTTCGCCTGGGAGCTCGTCGTGCTGGCGGCCAGCGGCGATGCCGGTCTCGAGCGCCTGGTGGCTGCATGGGGCCTGGACCCCGCGGCGCTGGCCAGCGGCTTCGGGCGTGGCGCGCTGCCGCTCCACGCACTCGCCGGCGTGGTCACCAGCACGTTTCTCCACGCGGGCTGGCTCCACCTCGGGGGCAACATGCTCTACCTGTGGATCTTCGGCAGCAGGCTTGAGGATCGCCTTGGCAGAGGCCGGTTCCTGCTGCTGTACATGCTCGGCGCCATCACCGCCGCCGCAGGCCAGACGCTGGCAGATCCCACCGCCGGTCCTGTCATCGGCGCGTCCGGGGCCATCTCGGCGGTGCTGGGCGCGTATCTCGTGCTCTTCCCGAGGGCCCGCATCCAGTCGCTGGTGTTTCTGGGGTTCTTCTACCAGATGCTCGCGGTGCCGGCCGTGATCGTCTTGGGCCTGTGGTTCGTCCTGCAGTTGATCGCCGGGCTGGCGCTGCTGGCCGACCCGTCCGTCACCGGCGGCGTGGCGGTCTTCGCCCACATCGGCGGCTTCGTCGGCGGGGTGCTGGCTGGCGTCTACGTCAGGCTCCGCGCCCGATGAGCGGCCTGATCCGGGCGACGGTGGAATAATCCCGCCATGGCCGACATCGACGGGACCGACGTAGAGCTCGTCGTGGAGAGCGTCCGGCTCCACGTGCCCACCAACCGCCACGTGCTGCTGCTCAAGGAGGCAGCCGGCGACCGGCTGCTGCCCGTGTGGATTGGCCCCTGGGAGGCCGGCGCCATCGCGCTCTGGCTGCAGGGTGAACGACCGGAGCGGCCGCTCACGCACGACCTGCTGGCGGCTGCGATCACACGCCTCGGCGCCCGGGTTGAACGGGTGACCATCACCCGTCTCATCCGCGACACGTTCTTCGCGCGGCTGGACCTCGCGCTGGCCGACGGCCGCGTGGAGCTGGACGCCCGGCCCTCTGACGCGATCGCCCTGGCGGTCCGGCTGGAGGTCCCGCTGTTTGCCGCCGCGAGCGTGCTCAACTCCGCGGCCTCCGTGTTCACGCTCGACGGCGCTAGCGCTGACCAGGACGGTGACGAGGACGGCGCCGGGGCAGAGGAGGGGGACGTCACGCCGCCGGCGCCGGCAAACGCCGCAGCCGCCACGGCTGACGCTGCGGCCCTCGGGCCGCCATCGGCTGCCCCCGAGCGCGAGCAGACCGGTGAGCCGATTGACCCGTCGCTGCTGGTGATCTTCCGCGAGTTCGTCAACTCGATTGACGACGCGGATCGCCGGAGCGGGAACTCCTAGCGGTCAGTCCCCGCCGAGGATGGGCCGGCCCCGCTGCATCGCGCTGCCGCGGTTGAGCCACAGGCGAATCCGCAGACCCCAGAAGTCCTTCACAGCACGCCAGATCACCGACGGCTTGGCGCCCGTGGGCGCCCCCGCTGTGCGCGCGTAGTGCGGGACGCCAACCTCGGCGATCGATCGGCCGCTCTGGCGGATCTTGCTCATCAACTCGGCTGAGAAGAACGCCCCGCCGGACTCTACGCGGATGCCCGCAAGCGCCTCACGCCGGAACAGCTTGCAGGCGCAGTCCACGTCGTTGACGCCCAGGCCGAAGAAGACCCGGTTGGCCAGCTTGTAGGTGCGCGCATAGGCGATGCGGATAAACGGGTCGGCGCGCTTGATGCGGAAGCCCACGACCACATCGGGATGGTCGGTGGCCTGGAGGCGCGCGGTGAGCCTGCCGATGTCCGCGATCTTGAATTGGCGGTCGCCATCGGTGAACGCCAGCAACTCATACCGCGAAGCCTCAAAGCCTGAGCGCAGCGCGCCGCCATAGCCGCGGTTGGGGTTGTGGTGCACCACGCGCACGACGTCGGGGTGGGCCGCCGCGAGCCGGTCCGCGATCTCGCCGGTCTTGTCGCGGGAGCCGTCGTTGACCGCGATGATCTCGAACGTCTCGGCGAGGGTGGGCAGCGTTTCGAGCGCCTCGGCAACGAGGGCCTCGATGTTGGCCTCCTCATTGTGGGCAGGGAAGAAGTACGAGAGGCGTGCGACCTTGCTGGGTGTCCCGGGGGCGATCGCCCCGCCAGCAGGGGCTTCGACTGCGGTCATGTGGTGGTCTCCAGGTCGCCTGTTGCGGATGAAGGGCCGGGGCGGTCGACGGGCTCCATCGCGGCATGCCGCGGCATCAGTGTCGCTGATGATCCTTGCGCTGCGATGACGATGCTTGCGAGGACCCGCCTGGCGGCGTCACCAGCCCAGGGTCTTGCCCCAGACCACGCCCCACAGATTGACAGCCGCGCCCACGCCCACGAGCACGAGGGTGACATACCGGATGCGGCCGTCGGCGCGCGCGGCGCCTACGCCCACGAGCGGCAGCAGGAACGGCATGTAGTCCAGCGAGAAGCGGTAGCCCCACTGGACCCAGCCCTGGCTGAAGTGTGCGAGGTTGAAGGTGGCGATGACCACCACCGCAGCCGTGGCCCCCAGCGTCAGACGGGCGAACCAGCGGCGCCGATAGGCCAGAAACGCGAGCAGCAGACCCGGCGCGCTGAACAGGATCCCCGTGCCGATGTCGAGGGGCTGCGCCAGCGGGCAGCGCTGATCGAAGAGCGACCGCTGGACGCCCGGGTCTGTGCACAGCTGGACCGGATCGCCAAAGCCAAGCGTGTTTGGCTTCCAGTCGGGAGCGACGGCCGGCAGCTGCGTCAGCATGATCCCGATGTTGTGGGGGATGTACCGCAGGTCCTCCACGGACCACGCGGGGTTGTAGCCCAGGGCGGAGTAGCCGTTGGCCTCGCGCTGGTACTGGTAGTCGTACCCCGGGTGCATCAAGGACCCGGTGGTGAGGTACGTGAACATCAGGAGCGCTGCAACGGGCGGCGCCGCGCCCACGGCCGTGGACAGGGTCCTGCGCAACCGCGTGCCGCCGCCGCCCACCAGGATGAACCAGGGAGCGGCAAAGACCAGCGGCAGCCGGGCGGTGGCCGCAAGTCCCAGCAGCACGCCCGCGAGGATCTGCGAGCGATTGAGCGGGAAGGCGGAGGCGCGCAGCCGCTCCAGGAGCCCGTCGCCCACACCCGCGGCGTCGAGCCGGTCCACCTCGCGGTAGTCCTCGTCCAGCGGTGTCTCGGTGAGCGCCCGGGCGTCGTGACGCAGCGTCACGCCCACGGCGAGCAGGGCCAGGTCCACG
>JANYAA010000328.1 GCA_025355255.1 Chloroflexota bacterium
GGCGCCACGGCCCGCACAGCGGCACCTACCGGGTTGGGCATCGACGCCGCCGAGATCGCCCAGCGGGGGAAGTGCTGCTGGGGGTACTCGCCCAGTGCCAGGAGGCCGGCGAGGGTGAGCTCATCCGGCTTGCCGTCTGCCGGACCGATGACACCAGCGCGCCGCAACAGTTCGTTGTCGCTGGCGTATCGGCCGAGGCCGCGCGGATCGCGCTCCCGGACAGTCTGCAGGAAGTCTGCCACCAGCTCGTCATCCAATTCCGCCATGGTGGTGCCGGGGACCGCCTGCCGGTCAAACGCCGGATGCGTCCGGTTGACACGGAAGCCGGTCCGCTCGAGCTCGGACAGCTCAAAGTCGCCGTCATAGGAGCGGACGAACGCCTTGCCCTGGGGCGTGAGGCATGGCTTCATGGCGGGTGGGCACTCGGCGATCTCGGCGACGATTACCGGCTGGCCCGCCACCTCTGCGTCGTGGATCTCCATCCCGACAGGAGGCGTGAAGGACCTGGCCCGGTTCGCCAGGGCCTGCTTGAGCGCTTGGGGATCCGGCAGGGCCACAGGCATGAAGTCGGTCGCCTCATCGAGCCCGAGGATGACGATGCCGCCGCCGGGGGTGTTTGCGAGGGCGCTCATCGAGCGAGTCAGGCTGTCGGGCAGACCACCGGCGCCCGACTTGACCTCCACCCGGGTGGTATCGCCACCACGACGCGGGGCAGGAGCGGCTCGCCCGGATGCGCACGCGCGGTCTGGAGGTCGCCAAGGGCGAAGGCCAGCCAACCAGCCGCAGCCCGCGTCCGCTCAGCGCTCATAGACCACGACGCCTTCGCGCACCGCCCCGACGTACGCCGTCCCGATGGCGGGCGACTCCAGCTCGGCCGGGGAGGCCACCATCACATCCTTGGCGAACGGCATGTCCGCCAGCGCCCGCGTGACCCGAACACGAAGTTCCCGCTTGTCCACCGGCGGTTCCACGACGACGAGGAAGTCCACGTCACTGTCCGGCTGGGCATCACCGCGGGCCTGGGACCCGAAGAGCAGGATCTTGGATGGATGGGCTGTCTCCACGATCCTGTCGATCGCGGCCGGCCACGCCGCCCTGATCTCCGGGTTGGTGATGGTGCCGGGCGCCCGCGCCCTCGCGTCGCCGATCTCCTGCCGCGAGCGGGCGAGAAGCTGAGCAGATCGCCCGGCGCCCAACTGCCACAGTGCGAGCTCCCGCAGCGCGCGGTGCGGGGCGCCCTGCGCGAGGCGCACAGGGCCGCGGGGCGTCTCGCGGACGAGCGCGCCTGCGGCCAGCAGACTGCCCACCGCGCGTTGCACGGTGGAGGTGGACCGCCCCGTGATCTTGGCCAGCTGCGTCAGCGTGGCCTGCACCCCATCGATGACGACCAGGAGGGTCGCGGCAGCGGTTTCAGTCAGCAGCGTGCTCATGGTGTCAACCATCTACGCATTCTGCGTAATCGTCAAGGGCCCGCCGGGATCCACTAGGCCTGCGACCTTCGCCCTGATCAGGTTCTCGGCGTCCCACGGGTCCGTGACCTCGAGGAACGCCCAGCGGCCCAGGCCGCCCCAGTTGTTCACGGCCGGCACCCACAGGTCCAGCGCCGTGGCGACCTTCGCCCGCTTCTCCTCTTGCGCTCGCCCGTGACCTCGAGGACCAGGGTGAGCAGGTCCTCCTCGCCGCGGCCGGGGGCCGCACGGCCGTCGCGGCAGCGGATGAGGTAGTCCGGGACGTAGTGGGCGGCCCGGCCCTCGTACGTGTACGGGACCTTGAAGTTGAGGCCCTGGTTCTTGGCGAAGGAGTGCACCTCCGGCATGTCGTCCAGCACCTGCGCGAGCTTGGCCTCCCAGCCCGAGTCCAGCGCCACGCGATTCAGGTGGCTGTGCGCCGTGTCGTAGCAGGGCTTGGTGGTCTCGAAGGCGACGCCGTCCGTGGAGCCGACGGCCTCGTACGGGCGCAGGATCGGGACGAGCCGCTTCTCGCCCTCCGTGCCCTGGACAACGGAGCGGTAGATGCGCTCGGCGGCGGCGTGGCTGTACTGCGCCATCAGGAGCATCTGGGTGAACGCGTTGTCCTTGAGGTTGGGCTCCACGCACTTGGCGATCCAGTCGCGGGTGATGCGCACGAGCTGCGGGAACAGCCACGGGCGCGAGGCGAGCTCCTCGTCGCGGAAGTAGTTGTCCAGCGTGCGCTTGGC
>JANYAA010000331.1 GCA_025355255.1 Chloroflexota bacterium
GCGGCGACGGGCTTTGCGAACAACGAGCCCATCCAGCTGCGAAACGCGGGCATCGAGCCCGTGGTGCTGACGGTTGACGCCATCACGCCGCTCCCAGGGCCGGGTCTGGTCACGGGGACGAAGACGTTGGCCGCCAAGCACGACGCGCTCAAGGCGTTCACAGCCGCCACGCTGCGCGCAATGAACGAGATCAAGGCCAATCCGCAGAAGGGCCTCGACGCCACGTTTGCGCTCGTGCCAGACCTCAAATCCAATGCGGCGCTCCAGCGACAGATCCTCGATGCAACCATCGCAATCTGGCCCAACACCCGAACGGGCGGCGCGTACGGCGCGCTGGACACGGCGGGCTGGCAGCAATCGGTGACCTACATGAGCTCCTTGGGTCTGGTCCCCAACGCGGTCACCCCGGCGCAGCTGCTCGACGGCTCGCTGCTGCCCTGACCGCTGAAGTGCGTCGCGACCCCAAGCGGGAGCCCGCACCGTGTGTACCGGGTAGAGTTCGGCGGGGGCCCGTAGCTCAGCGGTAGAGCAGGGGACTTTTAAAGTCGGCCGGGCCAAGCGGTGTGCTCCACGCTCACGCTCCGGGTCAAAACGGGTCCAGTTATTCGCTCAACTGCCCAGTCGAGCGAACCATCCCTGATGCGAAGTGTGGGCCGCGACCGCTTCCACGCGCTGGTCGAGGTCGCTGGCGCACGCAGTGGCGATCGACGCCTGCCACGCCGCCCGTCCGGGCGAGTCGATCGGCTTCGACACGCCGCTCAGCCGCTCCCTCGCGGATCCGCGGGCAAACCAATCCGAGCCTCAAGTCGTGCAACCGACTTGACACGGGACAAGACGAAGGCAGTATGGATCGCGGCAGTAAGCGTGCTCACTGCGCGGCCACTCAGTGGAGCCAGGGATCGAGAGGGGGATAAGGGCGATGAGTGTTCTGGCACTGCTTCGCGGCATCATCGCTCGCTGTGGCCACGTGCTTGCCTGTCTGGCTGTTGCAGCCTGCAGCGCCTCGGGATCTACCCAGTCGCCGACCTCGATCCCATCGTCAACTGTGGCACCTGTGGAGTACCAAAACCACACGCCGCTGCACCTGGGCCTGTTCGTCAACGGAAGCAGCGTCCGTTCGATCGATCCATCGTCGGCGGGGAGTGTCGAAGCAACCCAATTGCCGAGCCAACCTTGGACGATCGAGGTACGGACGACGTCTGGCCGCGTGGTGGCATCGCTCAGTGTGAAGCCAGGCGATGTGAAGCAGGACGTGCAAGGTTCCCAGGGAGACGGCGTTCGTGTCGGGTTGTCGTGCGGGAGTCTAGATCTCTGGTCAGGGCCGCCTCTAGCTGGGCCAGCCGCAGGTACAGGGCAGCCCGGGGACTGCAACCCCTGATGTAGAACACTGATGTCGGCACCGAAGCGGCGTCCTTCCGAAGCCGCCGGACCCAAACGGGGGTATTCCTCATGCAGAGCAAACGTCGTTGGCCCACTGCCGTCGCGGCGATGATCACGATAGTCCTCGTGATGGAGTCCCCGCCGGTCTCACTTGGTGCGGCGGGAAGCCAAGCACCCGTCGCGGCGGCGAGCGTCACCCAGCCGTAAGGGGATCCTGCATCCCCGGCCGAGGACATGACGCCGATGGTGGCGACGCCCGCCGGGTCATCACGATGGCCACGGTCTCCGGCATAAACGGCGTCAAGAGCAGCATCCTTGAACTGGACCCGTTCTATTCAGGGATGAACGGGACGGGAACAAACTCCACCGTGATGCTCAACATCGGCGCCTCAAAGTGGGCGCAGCTTGGGTGGTTCAAGTCCAAGATCGACGGCAATGTGGTCCGCCGCGAGACTGGCCTGGAGTTCTTTCTCGATCTTGCGCACAACTACTGGCGATGGTATGGCGCTCGACCTGTTCAAACCTCCACCGAGTACGAGATTCTCTTCGACCCGAACAACGGGAACAAGTTCGATTTCTTCGTAGCCGGATCCTACTGGCTTTCGTTCTCGGGTTTCGTTCCGACCACGTATGAGCTGTTCAGCGAAACGCATGATCTCGCTGATCAGATGCCGGGCGTCGCTTCGAACGTGGAGGTCTTCCAGGCCTCGGGCTATTGGACTGGCCTGAATCACGCGAATTATCACGTGATGACCTCGGCGATCTCGACTGACAACGACACTATCTACGGTGGGCAGCGGCCCGCGGATGGCAAGTACTACGCTTGGGATAAGTGCATCATTGGCAACACCGCCGTCATCACGTCGACCGCCTCGGCGACGCCTGATAGCGGTGCCGCGAGTGCATCCGTGGGAGATCCCACTCTCCTTCCCGAAGATATCGTGGCGATTGGACTCGGCCAAGTCGTTGACCGGACTTCGGCAGCGGCTGCTACGACGAATCCTGCTAGCGTCGCCGGTATCTCCAAGGCTGCAGCGATGAAGGTCGCTGGAGGTGAGATTGTGGTTGCCGCCAGCAGCCGGGCCTATACGGCCTCAGTTCGGGCCACCGCGGGCGGCCCCGTCATCCCTGTGTGGGTCATCACCGCCGCGGGGGGCGTTCCGTTCTTCGACGGACCCCCAGGTGCCACTGTGCCCGACCCTCGGATTTCCGGTGCAATCGTTGATGCCTCGACCGGCGAGTTCATCGGCGGCTTCATGGAGTAAGTCCACCGCCAGACTGAGTCGACGGCGTTGTGGATTTTAGGTCGTCGTTCCAACTTGTGATCGAGCCCTCAGGCGGTCTACGCGGGGGGCGAATGGTCAGCCTCACACGGCCGACTTTGCGCCTGGGAGCAAGAGCGCTTCGAGTTCGCGCGTGAGCGCCCGGATTGGCCGGGCATTGGCGATCCTCCACAGTATGTATCACTTGTGCGGCTGCTCGGAGCCGGGTCACGGTCTTGCCGCGAGCGCCTCGAGAGTTGCGAAGCAAGCGCCGTCATGAGGGCGTACACGGCGACCGACATCAACCACGAACCCGACACGGAGTCACTGGAGCGGTGGGATAGCATCTGCCCTAGGACGTCGCAGCGCGCGGGCGGGTCGTGTCCCCATACTGGTGTAACAGCGCGGCGGCCGTGAACAAAGACGGCCACCGCGTCATCCTCGCGTCGTTGGAACTCAGAAACCGACGACACGGAAGGACACCACGATGGCCGACGACAGCATGGCTCTGCTCGAGACCCTGCGCAAGATGACGGGCGACCCGGACGTCGACGTCCTGCGGGAGGGCGTGCGCCTCCTCGCGCAGGCGATCATGGAGGCCGAGGTGACGGAGATCACCGGGGTCCCCAAGGGCGAGCGCAACCCCGAAGCCCGCCAGACGCACCGCAACGGGTACCGCGACCGCCGCTGGGACACGCGGGTGGGCACGATCGACCTCGCCGTGCCGCGGGTCCGCGACGGCGGCTACCTGCCCAGCCTGCTCGACCCGCGCCGGCGGATCGAGCGCGCCATGCTGGCCGTGATCCAGGAGGCGTACGTGACCGGGACCTCCACGCGCCGGGTCGGCGACCTCGTGCGCGCGCTGGGCATCGATGGGGTCAGCAGGAGCGAGGTGAGCCGGATCTGCGCGGGCCTCGACGCCGAGGTCGCGGCCTTCCGCTCCCGGTCCCTCGCCGGGGCGGCCTGCCCCTACCTCTGGCTCGACGCCACCTACCTGCGCGTCCGCGAGGGCGGCCACGTCGTCTCGATGGCGGCCCTGGTCGCGGTCGGCGTCACGGCCGGCGGGGAGCGCCGGGTGCTGGGGCTCGAGCTGTCCCCCGGCAACGACGAGGGCAGCGCCTGGCCGCGCTTCATCCGCTCGCTCGTCGAGCGGGGGCTCCACGGGGTGCGCCTCGTCGTCAGCGACGGCCACGCCGGGCTCGTGAAGGCCGTCCGGGAGCAGCTCCTGGGCTCGGGCTGGCAGCGGTGCCGCGTCCACTTCACCCGCAACGCCCAGGACCTCGTCCCCCGGTCGGCCCGGGGCATGGTCGCCTCGGCCATCCGGTCGGTGTTCGAGCAGCCCGACGGCGCGGCCGCCCGCGGCCAGCTCGACCGCGTCGCCGACGGCATGGCCCGGCCGTACCCGCGCGTCGCCGAGCTGCTCGCGGACGCGGAGGCGGACCTCCTCGCGCACTTCGCCTTCCCCGAGGCCCACCGCCGGCAGATCCGCAGCACCAACCCGCTCGAGCGCCTGAACAAGGAGATCAAGCGCCGGACCTCGGTCGTCGGGATCTTCCCCAACCGGGCCTCGGTCATCCGCCTCGTCGGGATGGTCCTCGCCGAGCAGGACGACGAGTGGCAGGACGGCCGCCGCTACTTCCGGCCGGAGACCATGGCGGCGATCGACGCCGTCGCCCAGCTCGGGGAGGTGGGCCAGCCGCTCCTGCTCGCGAGCTGATCAACGCCGGCGCGAGGACCAGGCGCTGTTACACACAACTTGGGACTTGACCTCGAAGCGCCAGACACTTGGGGATTGGCGATAGGTAACGCTTGTCACTGGCGAAGTGAAAGTCGGCGGATTCTCGTGGTCGTCGCAACACGTGAGTTCACCGGGAGTTGCCAGTGCCGCACCCTCGCCGCTCCAGGAAGGCGCCTGGAGTCCTGCCGCTGACGGCCGCAGGCTGCGACCCGCAGGCGTGCACAACATGCCTTGAGCGCCCTGTCGGCCGGCGTAGAGTGGGCGCTAGGCGGCTGATGCCGCGTCGGCCGGCCGCGGACCACCGTCCCGAATCCCGCCTCGTCCGTCAGGCGGGCAACGCGACTCCGATCCCGTGGCCGGACCTCGTGGGAGCTCCCGTGCGCAAGCGACCCGGGGACGGGGCTGGCCCCGCGTTCCTCGGTGTTGCCAGCCCGTCCGAAAACGGGGTATGCAAAGCCCTTCTATGAGGTCGCCCAGCACCATGAACGAACACTCGCGCACCACCGTCAGCGACTCCAGCAGCCGCGCGGCGTCCCCCTGTCCGGCAGTGAGCAAGGCGGGCGGGGCGCTGATCGGACACGCCGTCCCCCCACGCCCTTTCGTGCTCGGGCTCGTCGTCCGCAACCAAGGACCCCACAAGCCCATGATCAGCGCCTTCGCTTCCGCGCCGGACCCTTCCGCCGCGCCGTCGCCGACCCGGGCCTCCTCTGGTACCGGGACCGGGCAGCGCTGCGGATCCAGCATCAACGGTGGTACCTCGAGCAGTCGGTCCTCCGTCCCCTCACCCGCGGCGGAGCCCCGTACCGGGTAGAGTTCGGCGGGGGCCCGTAGCTCAGCGGTAGAGCAGGGGACTTTTAATCCTCTGGTCCTGGGTTCGAATCCCAGCGGGCCCACCAATCCCCTTGGTTCGACGCGGCTGCCCGCGCTCCGGCTGGACCGCAGACGCCGGCCCGACCGCGCCTAGGCGCCTTTCCCTACTTGGTGGTTGGGACGTGGCAGCCGCCGCAGACGCCGCGGTAGTCCAGACGCAACAGGGCCGTGTGTCCGCCCCCATCCGTGGGCGGCGGCGTTGCCGTCGGATTAGGTGTCACTGGCAGCGCGGGACCCGTGGTGGGCTCCGGTGTCTCGCTCGCGAACTCGCCCGGGTAGAGCACCGCAGCCGACGAGGCCCCCATGACGGCCGCGGACCCGTGGGCTACGTGGCAGCTCAGGCAGATGGGCACATGCGCAACCGCCTGGGTCACCTTGAACGGGTCCGGCGCCGCGTCCGTCCCACCGGCCGTGCCGTGGCAGATGACGCACGACTGCGTGTCGTCGGTGGCGATCCGGGTGGAGTGGCGGTAGTTGTGGATGTTGTCGCCGGAGTTGGTTGTCGCGGATGTTGCGGTGGCGTCCATCCGCGTGTGGCACGAGGCGCACCAACGGGTGAGCTGCGCCTGGACTTGGTAGTCGCCGCCGCCGTACACCTCGCCGAAGTACTTGTTGTCGGCGCTCTTGACGCCGTAGACCTTGACCGTCTGGTCGGCGACGGTGATCGGCCACTGGCTGGGCGAGTCCTTGGGCAGGTTGCGCAGGATTCGGTAGTTGCCGTTGCCGTGGGGATCGTGGCAGGAGAGGCAGCCCAGCTGGATGTTGGCGGGCCCGGCGCCGCTGTTGATGGCGCCGCCGCCCCACATCGTGCCGGCTTCGCCGTCCTGCACACGGTGCATGCTCGTGGCGCCTCGCAGCGTCGCCGTGCCCGTCCAGGAAGTGTCCATCAGGGCGTTGACGAAGCCGCCGCCGCGGAGGCCGTGACCGGTGCCGGCAACCTCGCCGTCCTCCACGTTGGTGGTGGCGCCGGCGGCTGCCGAGTTGTGGCAGGCGAAGCACAAGGTCTGGCTGGGCGTCTGGCGACCGCCGGACGCGGACGTGTGTGCGCGGTGACAGGTTGCACACGCATCCGCAAGCAGTGGGCTCGTGCCGCCGCCACTGGCGGCGGTCACGTGGGGGCCGTTATCGGCGGACGCAACCCCGGCTCCAACCAGGAGCAGCAGGATAGCGAGCAACCCGGCTCGGGCAGCGACGATGCGTCGGATGATGCGCCCCTCACATTCGAGCGCCGTGTGGCGGGTGGTCCCAGCTGCGCCTTGCTGCGAGGCACGCTGGCACGCCATTCGGCTCCAGATTTCAGCGGGACGCAGAGATCTGATCTGCCCCCATTCTACGGACTCAGCCGGGCGTCTCCATCCCCCGAACGGTCTAGCGCTATGCCGTCTGGATGGATCGCTTGGACAGGCCGAGGAAGAAGCCGTCGATGGCGGTCTCGGGTGCGGCATCTGGCTTGGCGGATGCGCCAAGGGTCACAAACAGGGGCGCGAAGTGCTCAACCGTCGGGTGCGCGTACGGCATGCCGGGCGCCTTTTCCCGGAACGCGAACAGCGAGTCGAGATCGCCGCGGGCGAGCGCCTCAGCCGCCCACCGATCAAACTCCACGGACCAGGCGGGGCCGCCGGGCTTGCCGCCCCAGTACTCGCCGATATATGGCAGGCCGTGGGTCAGGAATCCCGAGCCCACAATGAGCACGCCCTCATCGCGCAGCGGCGCAAGCCTGCGCCCAATCTCGAAGAGGTGCGCAGGGTCCAGGTCAGGCATGGACATCTGGAGGACCGGGATATCCGCCTCCGGGTACATGGCCAGCAGCGGCACCCAGGCGCCGTGATCCAGCCCCCGCGTGGGCCGCTCCAAGACCGGCTCGTTGTCGGCCATCAGGGCCTTTACGTCCGCCGCCAGCTTTGGCGCGCCGGGCGAGCAGTACTCCAGCTCGTAGAAGTGCTGCGGGAAGCCATAGAAGTCGTATACCAGCGGGACCGTGGTGGTGGCGCCGATGGCCATGGGCGCCGTCTGCCAGTGGGCACTCACCATCAGGATGGACGTGGGCCGGGGCAGGTTGGCGGACCAGCCGGCCAACTCGCCCATCCACTTGGCGTCCTCAAGGAGCGGCGGCGCGCCATGGCCAAGGTAGAGGGCGGGCAGGCGTCCGGCGGCGTCAACCGGTCGGGGGTTGCTCAGGCTGGGGATTGGCTGGCTGGTCATCAAGCTTCTCTGCGGGTAGGGACGACAGGCCAACGGTAGACGGGAACGCTGAGGGCCGCAACGAGGCAGTCCCCCGACGCGAATGGCGACGCGCCGTCGCGCCTATCGTCCCCTGATCCGGCCAATCAGCGAGCGCGGCTTGGCCGGCGCCCGGAGCCGCGAGCGAAGGGCTTCGGCGAGCGCGGTGTACTCGTCGGGCTGGTTGTACCGCTGGGCCGAGATCCGGACAATCGCCGCACTCGGGGCCGCGCCGACGGCCAGGGCCGCGGGAACCGGGAAGGGGAATACCGGCACCTCGATCCGCTCCTCGGCAAACAGCGCAGCGGCTAGCGCGCGCGTCGCGTCCGGCGTGGCGGCCACGCCCGGCAGCGGGATCGATGCCATCGCCCCCAGCATCCCGGACGGCGAGGGCAACTCGATTTCAAGGGTCTCGCAGATCCGCTGGCGTGCCTCGCGCGCCATCGCCGTGTTGGCCGCCATCAGCGCGGGCCAGCCGCCGGGGTGGAGCCCGCCCACAAAGCGGATGGCAGCCGACAGCGCGAGGAATGGCGTCGGATCAGCCGTGCCGGTCCAGTCAAACGCGAGGCGAAATCGCGAGCGGTCGCGGCGTACCGCATTGGCCCCATGGGAGACCACGAGCGGCTTGGCCTCGGCCCGCACGTCGGCCCGCACGTGCAGGATGGCCGCACCCTTGGGCGCGCAGAGCCACTTGTGGGCGTTGCCGGTCCACCAGGCGGCACCCAGCGCGCCAAGATCCACCGGCACCATGCCCGGGGCGTGGGCGCCGTCCACCAGCGTGTCGATGCCGCGCTTGTTGAGCTCCTTGACCAGCGCCTCCACCGGCAGCACAAGAGCCGTCGGAGAAGTGATCTGGCTCACCAGGGCGAACCGGGTGCGCGTCGTCACGGATGCGAGGTACGCCTCAACAACCCGCGCCGGATCGGTGATCGGAAACGGGATCCGGGCAATCACCACCGACGCCCCATCGCGGGCCGCGGCAGCCCTGAGCGCGTTGATCGTCGCGTTGTACTCGTGGTCGCCGGCCAGCAGCTCGTCGCCCGGCTGGAACTGGACGGACGCGAGCACCGTGGACACGCCGGTGGTGGCGTTGGGGACGAAGGCGATCCCTTCTGGGTCGCAGTGCAGAAACTCGCCCACCTCTTTGCGGACGGCGTCGAGGTGGCCCTCCAACTCGCGGTCGAGGAACCGGACTGGCTCTGACTCGAGACGATCTCGCCAGGCTCGCTGGGCCTCCAGCACGGGCTCCGGACACGCGCCAAATGACCCGTGGTTGAGGAATGAGACCTCCGGGTCGAGACGCCAGGGCGAGCGGTCAAACCGCGCGTGGCCGGTCATGCGGCGACCCTAGCGCTCCTCTTCCGGCGGACGGCGCGTTCGGCCCGGTCTGCCCGGCGCCCAGCGCTGCGACGGACGGCCGCCGGGATCCGTGGTCGTCTGGGGCGCCGCTTCCTGCGGCTCGCCCAGCCCCGGCGCCGGCGGCGGTGTCACGTTGATGACCGGGCGTGCCCGGCGTCTGCCAAGGAGCCGGGCAAGGCGTTCGGGTCCGGCCACAAACGGCAGCACGAACGCGATGATCATCACCGGCAGCACAAACCGCGCCAGCCCGGGCAGCCGAAGACCGACAAACAGGCCCACCGCGTACACAACCCACGCCGTGAACAGCGCTCCGGCTGACCAGCCCGCCACCGACAGCCGTCGCACGGGGATGAGGGCCGCCAGCATGACCAGCAGGAGCATGGCGAGGAGCGCAGCTGACATGAACCGATCATAGGCCCGGCGTGACCCGTTGGCGTCGTCGGCTAGGATGGGCCCGAAGCCTTCAGGGAGTGTCCGTTGCCCAATCGTGTTCGCGTCTGGCTTGCGCACTGGGGCCCGATCCTGCCGCTGCTGGTTGCAGAGTCATCGATCTGGCTCGGCTTCGGCGCGCTCTTGCCCATCCTCTCGATCTACTTCATCACCCACGGCGTGGACCTGCCGATGTTGGGCGTGGTTGTCGCGGCGTGGCCTGCGGCGCGGCTCCTCGCAGAGCCGTTCTTTGGCTGGCTGGCGGACCGGACATCGCGCAAGCCGTTGATGGTGGCGGGTCTGGCGATTGCCGCCGTAGCGGCCGTGCTGCCCTTGTTTGCCAGCGGCACCGTGGCATTCATCGCGTTGCGCGCGCTCGCCGGCCTGTGCGCCGCCGCGTATGACCCCGCTGCGCGCGGCTACCTCGTGGATGCCAACCCGCCCGAGCGCCACGGCGAGATGTTCGGCCTGTACGGATCGGCGCAGATCGGCGGGTTCATGATCGGGCCCGCCGTGGGTGGTCTCGCAGCCGCGGCGACGGGCCAGCCGGTTGTGGTGTTCTGGGTTGCGGGCATCTTCGTGGGGGTGTCCGCGCTGCTGGTGGCGTTTCTCGTAGCGCCCGTGCCTCGCCAGCCGTATGCGGTGCCCGCCCGTCCTGCGCCGGTCCAGACGGTGCAGACCGCCGAGACCAGCGGTGAACCGCCGCTGCGGAGCCTCCTCAACGGGCTCCTGCTCGCGGCGATCGTGTTCAACATCGGCAGCTTCCTTGCAGGCGGCACGTATGAGGTGATCTGGAGCCTCTACATGACCAGCCTGGGCGCCAACACCGCGCTGATCGGCCTGAGCTTCTTCTC
>JANYAA010000341.1 GCA_025355255.1 Chloroflexota bacterium
CGGAAGAAGTGGTTGAACCCCACCTCGTAGAGCGTCGCGGCTGATGCGTACGTGGAGAGGTGCCCGCCGATGCCCGGGAAGGTCGTGTTGGCCCGCAACACCATCGCCACAGCATTCCAGCGGACGATCTGGCGGATGCGCCGCTCGATGGCCTCGTCGCCCGGGAAGACCGGCTCCTGCTCCGGGCTGATCGTGTTGATGTACCGCGTCTGCGTCAGCGGCGGCAGGCCCACGTGACGCTGGCGGGCGCGCTTGAGCAGTTTGAACAGGAGGAATCGGGCGCGCTGCTCGCCTGCCTGCTCAACCAGCTGGTCGAGCGAAGCAAGCCACTCGCGGGTCTCGGTCTCATCGAGGTCGGGCAGCTGCTGCTTGAAGTCATCGAGAAGCATGTGGGCTCCGAGGGACGCAACGGAAGGCCGGGCGGGGGGCGGCGAGCATCGTAGCCCCGATTTCGGCAGTGCGTCCGTGGCGGATCGGAGTCGGCGGCGATGCGGCTGGACGCCGGTTGCGCGATCGAGTCGGCGGGTCGGCAGCTCGGTGGCTTCGCATGCGCAGGAGTGGTCAGGCGAACTGACCCCATACGGAGGTCAGCTGGTACTAGCCGTCAGGGTCAAGCGGGGTTACGGTTGCAACATGATGCGCTACGGGCCTGGCGTCGCTCTTCTCGTCGTCGACGTCCAGAACGATTTCATGGACCCGCGAGGGACGCTGGCCGTGGCCGGCGCGGTGTCGATCGTGCCAGTCATCAACCGCGAGATCGCGCTGGCCCGCGCCAACGGGTCGCTGGTGGCGTGCTCGCAGGACTGGCACCCGGAGCGCACCCCGCACTTTGCGCGTGATGGCGGGCGGTGGCCCGTCCACTGCGTCCGCGACACGTGGGGCGCCGAGTTCTACCCCACCCTTGACGTACCGCTTGGCGTGCCGCTGATCCGCAAGGGGACCAACGGCGAGGACGGTTACTCCGCGTTTACCATGCGCGATGCGGAGACCCATGAGTCCGTGCCGACGCCGCTGGGCATGCTGTTCTACGAGGCGGGCGTGGAGACCGTGGTGGTCGCGGGCGTGGCGACGGACTACTGCGTTAAGGCGAGCGCGCTTGACGCGGTGCAGCTTGGCTACGCGGCCACCGTGCTTGCAGACGCGATTGCCGCCGTCAACGTGGCGCCGGGCGATGGCGACACGGCACTCGAGGAGCTCGCCGCCGCTGGAGTCGTCATCGGCCGGGCCATCGCCAAGTAGGCCTGCCGGACCCCGAAACCGGGGCGCGAGTACCATCGATCGATGATGCGTCGCCTCTTCCTGATCGCCGTCAACGCCACCGCGGCTGCCTTCGCTGTGGACCGCCTGCTCGCCCGCCGGCGTGGCACCGCCCGCCCGAGCCGCTCCGGATGATGGTCGTCGTGGATGCGCAGCTCCAGGAGACCTGGGATGTTGTTGCTGACATTCCGCTGCAGATCGAGTGGATGACCGAGATGCGCTCCATCATCATCACGACACCAGGCCTCACGCACGTGGGGACGCGCGGTGAGGCGACGGTGCGGATCGCGGGGATCTCCGTCACGGACCCGGTGGAGGTGACGGAGTTCACGCCGCCGCACCGCTACGCCATCCGCCACGAGGGGCTGTTCACCGGCGGCGGGCTGATCACCCTTGAGGCCGGTGCGGACGGTCGCACCACGATCGTCCGCTGGGAGGAGACGCTGATCCCGCCGCTGCTCCCGGAGCTCGGCGCGCTGGTCCAGGCGCCCATCCTTCGCTCCATCTTCCAGGCCGACCTGCACCGCCTCAAGCGGCTTGTCGAGACCGGCTCCGCCGACGCTTGAAGCCTGAGACTGGAGCCTGGCGCCATGCGGGTCCACCTCGTCGACGCCACGTACGAGCTGTTTCGGGCGCACTTCTCGCCCCGGCCCACCGTGCGCGGCCGAAACGGCATGGTCCTGTCAGGCGTCAGCGGCCTGGTGGAGCAGCTGTGCGTGCTGCTGGGCGCGCAGGGCGCCACGCACGTCGCCTGTGCCACGGACCAGGTGATCCGCTCGTTCCGCAACGACCTGTACGCGAACTACAAGACCGACGCCGGGGTCCCGGCCGAACTGCTGGCGCAGTTCCCAATCGCCGAGGCCGCGATGGCGGCCCTGGGCGTGGTGGTCTGGCCGATGATGGAGTTCGAGGCCGATGACGCGATCGGCGCCGCAGCCCTGCGCTTCGCCGCGGACCCGCGCGTGGAGCAGCTGGTGATCTGCACGCCGGACAAGGACATGGCGCAGTGCGTGGTGGGATCGCGCGTCGTGCTGTGGGACCGGCGGCGCGACATCGTGTATGACGAGGCAGGCGTCGTGGCCAAGTGGGGCGTGCCGCCGTCGGGTGTCGCAGACAGGCTGGCGTTGGTGGGCGATGCGGCGGACGGGTTCCCGGGGCTGCCCGGCTGGGGCGACAAGTCGGCTTCGGCGGTGATCGCCCGCTACCAGCGGCTTGAAGCGGTGCCCGCCGATGCGGCCGACTGGGATGTGCCCGGGCTCCGCGGCGCACCCGCGCTTGCGGCCGTTCTGCGCGAGCACATGAACGACGCCGTGCTGTTCCGCTCGCTCGCCACGCTGCGGACGGCTGAGGACAGTGTGCCGATCCCCCAGACGGATGTCTCGGAGCTGGAGTGGTCTGGCGCTGATCGCCCGCGCTGGGAGGCCTTCTGCGCGGAGTGGGGCCTGCCGCGCCTGACCGCTAGGCCGCCGCGCTGGCGAGGCTGATATCCGGCAAGACGCTGGCTCTGTGCCCCATACCGGTCCAGTTACCACCTCAGGCAGTGCTAACCCGCAATAGGCGGCCATATACCGCCAGGGTTGGTGGATGCCAAGTCGCGCGTGCGTGGAGCGCTGACGGCGGCCCAGTTACTACCGCCCCGGGTGGTATCTGGCAGGACCGCACTCCCTTGTGCCGCGGCAGGGGGCCCTCAGCCACCAGTCGTGGGCTCCGCGACGAGGCGCAGCAGCTCCTCGTGATGCGGGGCGGGCGCGGCAACCGCGCCCATCGTCTGCGTCACGTGCAGCACGTTGAACCAGGGGCCGCCCGCGGTGTCCGTGACGATGGCGTCAGCCCGCTCGGCGATCAGTCCGGCCGCCGCCACGTCCCACGCCGACATTCCGGCCCACTGGATGAAGCCGTCAAACCGGCCAGCTGCCACGTAGGACAGCCCTAGCGCCGATGACCCCAAGTTGCGCGACACGCGGATGGCCTTGCGGATGGCGCGCGACCGAGTTGCGACGGAGCGGCCGCCCAGCGACACCTGCATCACGTAGTCCTTCAGGTGCTCCTTGCGCGACGCATGAATCTCGCGGTCGTTGAGCATCGCGGGGCCATCGGCAGTGGCCCAGAAGGTCTCCCTGCGCATTGGGTCACACACCGCACCAGCAGCGGGTCGCCCGTCCACCACCAGCCCAATCGACACGCAGAAGAACGGCAGACCATTGGCGTAGTTCACGGTGCCGTCCACCGGATCGATGATCCAGGTCCGCCCGCTCTCCAGCGCGCCCGAGCCGCCGTGGTGGCTGCCCGACTCCTCGGCCAAGATCGAGTCCCCGGGAAAGCGCGAACGGATCGCGTCCATCACCAAGCGTTCGGCGAGGTGGTCCACCTCGGTCACCACGTCCTTGGCGGACTTGAAGGTGATCTCCTCCACCCGCTCGTAGCGCTCCAGCAGGATGACACCCGCCCGTTCGGCGGTCTCGCGAGCGAAGGCCGCGTCAGCGTCGAAGCGGCCGCGGCCGGTCTGAGCGCCCCTCACGAGCAAGCCGCAGCGAGCGGCCGAACCTGAGTGCCCAAGCTCGTGACCACCACGTTGAAGAGCAGCGTCTTGCCCGGCTGGACCGGCGGGCTCTCAAAGAACTGCGCCTCCGGGCCAATCCCGCGCTCGGCCGGATCGTCAATGCGGCAGGTGGTGCTGCCGGCCGCGCTCCCCTGGTTGGTGAGCGCCACCGTCACGCGCAGGGCGCTGCCCTCGGCCGCCACATTGGTGACGGTGGAGTAGAACGGGCCGATGCCGGCAATCGCCAGACGCGCCACCACCGCCATGATCACAACCGCCGCGCCGATGCCGAGGAACACGATGCCGTGCGCCTGCGATGCCGCCGGAGCCTTGAGGCCCAACGGGTTACAGGCCTCGCACATGGACTCGTCGATGGGAATGAGCGCGCCGCAGCGAACGCACCCGTGGAGGGGCTCGGCGGCGGGGGTTTGAGACGTGGCCGGGGTCATGGCACCTGGGCTCGCATCAGCTGGCGATTGTCGCTGAGTGGGATGGTGCCATGAATGGCCCTGTGGCGGCGCCGACGCGATCATGGTCGACGGCGCGAGCCCGATACGGCAGACTCCACACGGGCGCCATACCAAGGAGATCGACACACATGTTCACGGGTCCCACCGGCATCGCCGCAGCCGTCGCGATCATCGCCGGCATCGTCCTGCTCGTTGCGTACGCCATGCGCCGGGGGCTCGTTCACCGCGAGCTCGACGGCACCCTCAACCGCGAGTCCTCGCCGGAAGGCGTCATGGACCCGGAGCCCGCCGTTCCCGCGCGCAGCTCGCGCGGCTTTGGCGCCGTGGGTGCGGCGCTGCTGGCTGTGGGGCTGGTCCTTGCGCTGATCTCTGTGACCACTGGGCCTGGCAGCAACGGCGCGGCCGTCCCCGGCGCAAGCACCAACGCCTGTGCCCAGTCCTGGAACGGCTGCCCGCAGGCGACGAAGAACCCCTAGACACCGGTACCCTTACCGGCATGTCTGAACCCGCACCCACCCTCTCCCAAGCCGCCATTGAGCTGCTCCACGGTCTCAACATGGTGTCCGTGGCCACCATCGACCCCGATGGCAAGCCCCGCCAAACGGTCGCGTGGTATCGCCTTGAAGCCGATGACCGCATCCTGATCAACGGCCGCCTGCCGCGGCGCTGGTGCGCCAACCTGCTGCGCGATCCGCGCGTGTCGCTCTCGGTCATCGATTCGGCAAACGGCTACACCTGGATCGGCCTGACCGGGGTGGTTGACGAAGTGGTTGACGACGTGACGGTCGCACGCGAGCACATCGTCGAATTGGCCAATCGATACCACGACAACAACCCCGACCCCACATCGATTGCGACCTTCCGCAGCCAGCCGCGCCTGTCGTACCTCATTCGGATCACCGGGGTCTACGAGCACTTCGAGGACTAGGGCCCAAGATGGCTGGGTCGAAGATCGTCGCGCTCGCCGGCGGCGTGGGCGGCGCCAAGCTGGCGGAGGGACTCGCAGCACGTCTTGGTGACCGGCTGTCCGTCATCGTCAACACGGGTGACGACTGCGAGCGCCACGGACTCCTGGTGATGCCGGACCACGACACGGTCCTGTACAACCTTGCCGGGATTGAGCAGGCGGGTCTGGGCTGGGGCATCGAGGGCGACACCTACGCCGCGATGGACCAGCTGGCGGCCTATGGCGAAGAGGCGTGGTTCCGGCTTGGCGACAGAGACCTTGCGCTGCACGTGGCCCGGACGTCACGGCTGCGCGAAGGTGGACGGCTCACCGAGGTGTGCCTGGGTCTCCAGCGCGCGCTTGGTGTGGCCGCGCAGATCCTGCCGATGAGCGATGCGTCGGTTCGCACGCAGGTCCGCACCGCGGACGGCTGGATGGAGTTTCAGGAGTACTTCGTCCACCAGCGCCAGGTGCCCGACGTGCTGGAGGTGCGGTTTGATGGCGCGGCCCTCGCCACGCTCACCGCCGAGGTTGCCACTGCGCTCCGCGAGGCGTCGGCGATCGTGCTCTGCCCGTCCAACCCGCTCGTCTCGATTGGGCCCATCCTGGCCGTGCCCGGCATGCGGGCTCTGTTGGCCGCGGCGCGTGCCCGCGGCGTCCCGGTGGCCGCTGTGAGCCCAATCATTGGCGGCCGTGCGCTCAAGGGACCTGCTGACCGGATGCTGGCCGCCCTTGGGCACGAGTCAAGTGCCCTTGGCGTAGCCCGGCTCTACGCGGGTCTCGTGGACCGGTTCGTGCTGGACACGGTGGACGCGGCATTGGCCCCGGACGTCGCGGCGCTGGGCCAGGGCACGGTCGTAACCGACACGATCATGACTGACGACGCCTCGCGAGCCCGGCTGGCCGGAGAGCTGCTCGCAGCGCTGGGCCTGGGCGCGTAGGCCGCGCCGTGGTGGCGATGAGCGGGCTCCGCGCCGCCTCGCGCTAGCATCGGATCGTGCACGTCCACTCCCCCGCTGTCGTCGTGATCCCGGTGCGCTCCCTCGAAGGGGCGAAGTCCCGGCTGGGCGACGTGCTGGACGCGGAGGAGCGCCGCGAGCTGGTGGAGCGGCTGCTGCGACAGACGGTCGCCGCGGCGCTGGCAACCCCAGGCGTGCGGCGCGTGGTGGTGGTGTCCCCAGACCCTGAGGTGCTGGCGGTTGCCGCAGCGGCTGGCGCTGAGGGTCTGCACCAGACGTCGGCTGGACTGAACCCAGGCCTGGTTGAGGCGCGCCACGCGCTGGCGGCCGATGGTGCGTGGCGCCTTCTCATCCTGCCTGGCGACCTGCCCGCGATTACCGCCGACGCGTTGTCCATGCTCCTGCGCGCCGCAGACGGGCTTGCAGCGCCGCTTGTGGTGCTTGCGCCGGATCGCCACGGACGCGGGACCAATGCGCTGATGCTGGAGCCTGCCGACATCATTGCGCCCAACTTCGGCCGCGACAGCCGCTTGGCCCACGGCCGCCTGGCCGCCGCTGCGGGCGCCGTCTACCGTGAGGTGGCCGACGACGCCCTCGCGCTCGACCTTGACACGCCCGACGACCTGCTGCTCGCCGAGGCGCTCCACACGGAGGTGCTTCGTGCCGGCTGAACATGGACCCGGAACCGGGGGCGCGGGCCCGAGGAGCGGCCGCGTGGAGATCTTCGCCCTGGCCGGGCTGCCGGAGGTCCGCCTCGGTGACGATGTGGGCGCAATGGTCTGCGACGCGCTTGTGGCAACGCCGGGCGCCCTGCCCCTCCAGCCCGGCGACGTGCTTGTGGTGACCCAGAAGATCGTGTCCAAGGCCGAAGGCGCCGTGGTGGACCTGCGGACGGTTATCCCGCGCCCGGAGGCGGTGGCGTGGGCTGCGGCCTGGAACCGCGACCCCCGCCAGATCGAGGTCGTGCTGCGCGAGGCCAAGCGCGTCGTCCGCCAGGCGCACGGCGTGCTGATCGTGGAGACGGCGCACGGCTTCGTGTGCGCCAACGCTGGTGTGGACGCCTCAAACGTGGGCCCTGACAGCGGCGACGCGGTGACGCTCCTGCCGCGTGATCCCGATGCGTCGGCCGCCGCGGTGCGCGCCGCCGTCCTGGAGCGTCTGGGACAGGACGTCGCGGTGATCGTCTCCGACAGCTTCGGCCGGCCGTGGCGCTGGGGCATCGTCGACGTGGCCATCGGTGTCTCGGGTCTCCTCCCGCTCGAAGACCTGCGGGGCACG
>JANYAA010000345.1 GCA_025355255.1 Chloroflexota bacterium
GAGCGCGCCGACATCCTGGCCGGCCACGATCACCCGCCCCCGGCTCGGCCGGTCGAGGCCGCCCACCAGCGACAGCAGGGTCGTCTTGCCCGAGCCGCTCGGGCCCATGACCGCCACCAGCTCGCCGGCCTCGACGGCCAGGTCCGTCGGGTGCAGGGCGACGACTTCGGTGTGGCCGCTGCCGAACCAGCGCGTCGCGCCGTCGAGTTGCACCATGATCGTCATTGGGCGCGCTCCTTCGCCGGTCTCTGCTGCCGGATCCGGGCCTCGCAGGCGTCCAGCCAGCGGACCTCCGCCTCGGTCCGGAAGATCAGGGCGTCGAGCATCATCAGGAAGGCGAGGTCGCTCTCGGGATTGGCCAGGGCCTTGCGCCTCGTGTACGCCTGGAGCTGGGCGACCGAGGCTGTCCGCTGCCGCTGCAGCATCGACGTCAGATCGAGGTCTGCGGCGGCGACCGCGAGCAGGACCTTGATGGTCAGCTCGTCGCGGGCGGGGGCGTCGGGCGCGACCGGCGTGCCGAACCAGGCATCCAGCCGGCTCCGGCCCGCGGCGGTGATCCGGTAGTCGGTCCGGTCCTCCACGGTGTCCGCAGTCTCGACGAGACCGTCGCGCTCGAGGCGCTGCAGCGTCGTGTAGACCTGGCCGATGTTCAGCTCCCACGACCCGCCCGTGCGGCGCTCGAAGGCCGTCTTCAGCTGATAGCCGTGCGTGGGCGCCTCCGCGAGCAGCGCCAGCAGCCCGTACTTGATCGACATGGAGCAACGACCTCCTGCAGGCCCCGAGCCAGATGCGGGCATGATACATACGCAGTATGTAGTTGGCAAGCGGGCGGTTACGGTGGGTCCGCTGACGGCGTCCTACGCTGGCTCCGGTCCCGCCGGAGGGTGTCGGCTGAGCCCCCGCCGCAATCGTCCGCAACCGGTACCGATGACGCTGGTATCGTCGCCCGCGACATGCGAGCCCTCCGTTGACCACCGTCCCGTTGTCCGGCCGCGAACGCCTCATGGGCGCAGTCCTCGCATGCGCGTTGTACCTGCAGCTGGGCTGGGTGGTGCTGCTGGTGCCATCGCTCGTGTTGCGGTTGGAGGCGGGCTTCGGCCAGTCGGATGCGAGCTTTGGCTTTCTGTACTTCGCCTGGTGGTCCGCGTACACGGTGGGCGCGCTCGCGGGCGGCTGGGTGACGGAGCGCATCGGCCGGCGGCCGGTCCTCGTCGTCTCGTTCTTGGCGAGCGGCGTGCTGCTGCTGGCCCAGGGCATCACCGCCGACTGGTGGGTCTTCCTGCTGCTGGGCATCCCTCGGTCGTTTGGGAGCGGGGCGGTGGATTCGGGCGGCACGGCGCTCATGCTGGACCTGTACCCGGAGGGCCGCGGCAGGGCGCTCAACGCGGTGCACCTGTTCTTCGCGGTGGGGGCAACGGCGGCGCCGTTTGTGGTGGGCGCGCTGGACGGGGCCGGTGTTGCGTGGCAAGCGCTGATGACCGGCAGTGGCGTTGCGCTGCTGCTCATCGGGGCCGCCTCGGCCTTCACGCCAATGCCCGACGGACGCCACTACCGGGCCGCAGCATCGTCTGCCCCGCCCGGCTCGCCCGCTCCACGGCCCGAGCGCCGACTCGCGCTTCGTCCACCGATCCTCGCGTTGGCGCTGGCCATTGGCTGCTACATCGGCACGGAGATGGGCGTGTCCAGCTGGCTCGTCCGCTTCCTGGACCATGCGCCGCTTGTGGTGGCCACCGGCGCGCTTGGCCTGTTCTGGGGCGGCCTCATGCTGGGCCGTCTGGCGTCGGCGGCCTTCTCGGACCGGTTCAACCACCTCACCCTGGCCATCGCCGCAGCGCTGCTGGCGGGAACATCGCTGGCGGCGGCGGTCCTGGTGCCCGTGCTGCCCGTGTCGGTGGCGCTGTTCGCGGTGGTTGGCTTCGCCTGCGGCCCCATCTTCCCGCTGATCATGGCGTTGGCCGGCGAGCGCTACCCGGATCGCGCCGCGGCAGTGAGCGGCATCCTCACGGGCGCCTCGGTGATCGGCTCCATCGTGGTGCCGCCGCTGATGGGCTTCCTGTCGGAGGCGGTGGGCATGTCGGCGCTCATGCTGGCGACGGCCGCGTTATCGGCCGCCTGTGCTGGCGCGCTGATCCTCAATGGGCGGCTGAAGTAGCGCGAGATCTCCCGGCGACCACGCGGTGGGCGCCCAGCGCTCGCTATGATCGACAGGTCGGCTTGGAGCAGCGGGGGATCACGTGAGCGGCATCGGTCAGCAGACGGCGCGCCAGTGAGCGGTCAGGGCGACACCGTTCGTTTCCTCCACAGCGCCGACTGGCAGCTGGGCATGACCCGGCACTTCCTGTCGACCGAGGCGCAGGCCCGGTTCAGCCAGGCCCGCATCGACGCCATCCGCCGCATCGGCCAGGCAGTCACGGCCCACCAAGCTGAGTTCCTCGTGGTCAGCGGTGACGTCTTCGAGACCAACCAGGTCTCAACCCAGACCGTGCGCCGAACGCTGCAGGCGCTGTCTGCGGTGCCCGTTCCAGTGTTCCTGTTGCCCGGCAACCACGATCCGCTCGACGCGGGCTCGGTCTTCCGCTCGCGGACCTTTACGGACGGCAAGCCGGACCACGTCACCGTCCTTGAGGACAACGTGCCGCACGAGGTCCGGCCGGGCGTCGAGGTGGCGGGTGCGCCCTGGTTCAGCAAGCGCCCGCTGACCGACCTCGTGGCCGACGCCGCCGCAACCTTGGGCTCGGACCCCGCAACGAGGCGCGTCCTTGTGGCGCACGGCGCGGTGGACGACGTGATCGACATGGCCAATCCGGCGGTCATCCGGCGCGCTGCCGCCGAGCAGGCGATCGCCGAGCACCGGATGGACTACCTTGCCCTCGGCGACCGCCACTCCACCACGCAGGTGGGTGGCACCGGGCGCATCTGGTACGCGGGCGCGCCGGAGCCCACGGACTACGACGAGAAGGACGCCGGCAACGCGCTCCTCGTGGAGCTGCGCCCCGATAGCGCGACCGTGACCCGTGTGCCCATCGCCACGTGGCGGTTTGCGGCTGGCGAGTTTGACCTTGACGGGCCCGAGGGGCTGGCGCCGCTGGATCGCTGGCTTGACGTGTTTGACCACAAGGATCGGACCATTCTCCGGCTCGTCCTGCGCGGCACGATCTCGCTCACCACGAACGCGAGGCTCGCCGAGCTGCTCGAGCGCCACCGGGACCTGTTTGGCGCCGTCGAGCAGTGGGACCGGCACCGCGAGATCGTGGTTCGCCCCGACGATGACGACTTCGCCGATCTCTCGCTGACGGGTTTTGCCCAGACCGCGGTGGACCGCCTTCGGTCGATGGTCGCGGCCGGCGGCGAGCAGGCCGACACCGCGCGTGACGCCCTCGGGCTGCTGGTCCGGCTCACCAAGCGGACCGGCGCCCGATGAGGCTCCTGCGCTTGCGTCTGCGCAGCTTCCGCGGCATCGCGGATCGCGAGGTCGTCTTCGCGCGCGACGGCGTCACCGTTGTTGAGGGGCCAAACGAGATTGGCAAGTCCAGCCTTGCTGAGGCGCTCGATCTCTTGCTCGAGGAGCTTGACAGCGCGAACACCAAGGAGCTGCGCTCCGTCAAGCCTGCGGACCGCGATGCCGGTCCTGAGGTGGAGCTGGAGGCCGAGAGCGGGCCCTACGCCTTTGTCTACCGCAAACGGTTCCTCAAGGACCGGGAAACGGTCCTGCGGGTCAGTCGGCCGCGTCCCGAGAGCCTGACCGGCCGCGAAGCCCATGAGCGAGTACGCGCCATCCTGGCCGAGACGGCCGATCTGGGACTCTGGCGGGCCCTTCGCCTGACGCAGGGCAGTCGCGTGGAGCAGGCCACCGTGGGCGGTGCCGGAACCCTGGCAGCCGCGCTGGACCGGGCGGCCGGGACGGTGCCCGAGGGGCCCGTGGAGGTCTCGCTCTGGGACGGCGCCAGAGCCGAGTACAGCGTGTACTTCACCGACGGCGGCAGGGCGAAGGGCGAGGCCGCCGCCGTTGTTGCCCGTCTGGCTGAGGCCCAGCGCGGTCTTGACGAGACCGAGGCGGAGCTTCGCAAGCTCGACGAGGACGTGGCGCGGGTTGCCCGCCTGCGGACCGAGCTTGCCGACCTCGCGGAGCGGCGCGCCCAAGCTGTGACGCTGTCTCAGCGGCGCAACGCCCAGTGGCAGCAAATCCAGACGATGGTCGCAACCGTGACCGCCGCCGAAGCCACCGCGACTGCGAAGCGACTCGACGCGGAGCAGAAGGCTGGCCTGGTTGCCGTCCGGTCGCGTCTGGTCGGCGAGCAGGCGAAGGCGGCCGCGGATCGCGACCGGCTGGCGGCCGTGGTTGCGGCGGCCGCGCCCAACCTCGCCACTGTGCGCGAGCGCGCGACGGCTGCCGCACAGGGGCTGCAGACCGCGCGGGCCGTGAGCGCTGCCGCTGATGCGGACGATCGAGCCCGCCGAGCCGAGGTGGAGTACCTGCGTGCGCTGGGCCAGCTTGGCGCCCTGACCACCCGCCGGGCCCGTGTTGAGGCCGTTCGCGCAGCGCTTGCGACGGCGCAGGCCCTGGTTGCCGCCAACCGGGTTGACGACCCAGCACTTGCCCGCATTCGCGCCGCGGATCTCACTGTGCAGACGGCGCGGGCGCTGCGCGATGCCGGCCAGCCCTCGGTGGTGATCACGGCGCTGGCGGCGGCCCCGGTAGAGATTGACGGCGAGCCCCTCGCCCTGACGCCGAACCAGCCGGTCAGGCGGTCGGTTGCGGATGCCCTTGAGATTGTCGCGCCGGGACATCTGTCCATCCGCGTCGTCGCCGGGACCAGCGGCGAGCAGGGCGCCCGCGCTGTGGCCGAGGCCGAGGACAAGCTCAGGTTGCTGTGCGCGTCCGCAGGCGTTGCAGACCTGGCGTCGGCTGAGCGCGCCGCGCGGACACGGGGCGAGGCCGCCACGGCGGTGGACGTGCATCAGCGGACGCTGGCCGACATGGTGGGCGCCGATGTCGAGCGCGGCACCGCCGAGCTGAGCCGCCGGATCGCCGCGTTTGAGGCGCAGATTGCCGGTCAGGAGGCGACTCCGGACACGCGCCCCGCCGAGGAGCTTGAGTCCGCCCTCAAGGTCGCCGAAACCGCTGCTGCAGCGGCCGCGACGATGGCCGAGGATTGCCGCGCCGCCACCGCCCAGCGAGACGTCGAGGACAGGACGGTGCGGGATGGACTCGCCGAGCTCGAGACCACGGCCGCGGGTGATCAGGCGCGAGCCGCCGCCGCCGCGGACATCGCCGCAGCCGCTGTCGCGCTCGTGGCCGCCGCGCGTGCGGACGTGACGGATGCGCAACTCGAGGCGGATGCCGTCGCTGCTGGCGCTGGATCCGCCGCTTCGGCTGCCGAGGCGGCATCCGCCCGCGCGACGCTGGCGGCCGA
>JANYAA010000349.1 GCA_025355255.1 Chloroflexota bacterium
GCACGCCTTTGAGTTCGAGGCCCACCCGTGGCTCCGCCCATACCTGGCGGAACGGCTGGAGCGGCAGGTGACGCTGTTTTCGCAGGACGCCTCCTCACTGGGGCGCGACGCGCTCCGCGCGGTTGGCGCTGCGCTGCGCGGTACCGGGCGCGGCGATGACCAGCACTGGCTGGAGCGCCTGATGACCGACGAGCAGCGCAGGCTCTTCCGCGAGACGCAGGCGGTGATGAGCCTGCTCGAGGGCTTCGGCGACCACGTGATGGACGAGGCGGGCAAGGACCTCGTGCCGGACGTTGAGCGCATCTCGGCGCGGTTCCACGGGCGTCGTACCCAACGGACGCCGTACGAGCGCGCCATGCTGCGGCTCACGGGCATGGACCTCAAGATGGAGCAGTACCGTACCGGTGAGCTTTTCGTCGCAGGAATCGAGCGCCTGGCCGGGCCTGCGGCTCTGCGGCAGCTCTGGGCCGGACCTGAGTCCCTGCCGACACCTGCAGAGCTGGACGATCCGGCGGCGTGGGTGCGACGCATGGATCTTGGACGCGACATGGCGGGTCAGGGAGGGATGTCGTGACCGACAGCAGCTCGAGCGCACCAGGACCTGGGTCGGGTCCAGGCGGTGTGCCCGTGGCGATTGCGCTGGCCCCGATCCTTGCGGCGCGGTACCGCTCGCGCGATCTTGAGGCCGTGCGGGCCGCTGCGCCGGGCGCCCGCCTCGTCACCGTGGGCTTCGACGGACATCCAGACGGCTCGCTCGACGACGTGGAGGTGATGCTGCGAGGCAGGCTCCCGGCCGAGACGTTTGACCGCATCCTCGCGCGGGCGCCACACCTGCGGTGGGTACACTCGGCAACGGCGGGTGTGGAGCGGGTGCTGACGCCATCGAGCCGCGCCCGCGGCCTCGTCATCACGAACGCGCGCGGCGTCTTCTCGAGACCTGTGGCCGAGTACGTGATGATGATGATCCTCGCCGTCACGCGCCGGCTGCCCCAGCTCCTTGAACTGCAGGCGGAGCGCACGTGGCAGCCGCTGGAAGCGCGCGAACTGCGGGACATCACGGTCGGGATCGTTGGCCTCGGGTCGATCGGCCGAGCCGTCGGCGCCCTCGCCACGGCCTTCGGCTGCCGTGTCATCGCCACCCGACGGCGGCCCGAGGCGGGTGCCGGAGCCGCGCCGGGCGATGGTGACGAGCCGTATCTCGGGTCGGTCATGCTGGATCGCGTCCTGCCGCCGGAGCGTCTCCGCGAGCTGCTGGCCGAGTCTGACTTCGTGGTGCTGGCCACCCCGCTCACGTCTGACACGCACGGGCTGATCTCCGACGAGGCGATCGCGGCGCTGAAGCCCGGCGCCTGGGTGATCAACGTGGCGCGCGGCGAGCTGGTGGATGAGCGGGCGCTCGCACGGGCGCTGCGTGACGGCCGTATCGGGGGCGCGGTGCTGGACACGTTCCGCGAGGAGCCGCTGCCGCCGACGTCGCCGCTGTACGACCTGCCCAACCTCATCCTGACGCCGCACACGTCGTGGTCATCCGCGCGTGTTGTGGACCGCTCCGTGGAGCTGTTCTGCACGAACCTGCGCCGATTTGCCGATGGGCGGCCGCTCGTCAACGTGGTTGACCCAAGCGCCGGGTACTAGCCGGGTATGCCCGCGATCGACATCCGCTACCGTCTGACGGCGCGCGATGTCTTCGCCGCCACGGCTGCCGCGAACCGTTACACCAGGCTTGCCGCGGTGTTCGCGGCCGTTGCCGTTGTGATCACTGCGACTGACTTCCTCATCGGGGATCCCTTGTGGCCGATGCCGCTGCTCATCGGGGCCGGGTTCGCAAGCGGCGCCGGGCCGGGCCTCCTTGGCGCATGGGCCTGGCGCCGCGGGCCAGACGTGGCCAAGGCTGAGATGCGGCTTGAGGCTGACAGCGCAGGCGTCCGCATGGCGCTGCCGATGTCGTCAAGCGTGTCGGACTGGTCGATGTTCCGGAGGATCCGGATCACGCCTGAGGCCTTCATCCTGGACTTCGGTACTGGGTCGGACACCTTCGTCCCGCAACGTGCGCTCACAAGGGACCAGGCAGCGGCCTTGCGGGACTTGGCCGAGGCGGCGGGCGTCCTCCAGGCGGGCTCGTCGTGGCGCCTGCCCGCGATTGGCTTGGCTGCTGGTCTGGTGATGCTGTTCCCGGTGTTGACCCTCTACGCGTGTAGCCCCGCGCCCAGCCACGTCTGACGGCCGCCTCGCCTGACGACCGGTAGCATCAGGGGATGCAGATCGCGATCGTCGGCCTCGCCGGGTGCGGCAAGACCACCGTCTTCAACACGCTCACCCGCGGCCACGCGGAAACCGGCGGCTATGGCGGCCTCCAGCTCAACGTCGGCGTCGTCAAGGTGCCCGACAACCGGTTAGACAAGCTCGCCGTGGTGTTCAAGCCCAAGAAGATCGTGCAGGCCGACGTCACGTATGTGGACCTCCCCGCGCCGCCCGCGTCCACGGAGGGCCACGTGGGCACAGAAGAGCTCCCGGCCGAGCACCTAGCCCGTCTGCGTGATGCCGAGGCGCTGCTCCACGTCGTCCGTGCCTGGGACGATCCAGCGCGGCCGCATCCCTCTGGCTCCGTGGACCCGGCGCGAGACCTCGAGCAGCTGGATCTGGAGTTCATCCTGGCGGACCTCGCCATGGTGGATCGGCGGCTCGAGCGCCTGCGCGGCAGCGGGCGCCACGGCACACCGGCAGAGCGCGAGGCCAACGAGCGCGAGGAGGGGATCCTCGCCCGCCTGAAGCCGATCCTTGAGGCGGGCCGGCCTATTCGCGACGAGACGCTGGATCCTGAAGAGGAGAAGGTCCTTCGGGGCTTCCGCTTCCTCACGCAGAAGCCCGTGCTCGTGCTGCTCAACGTGGGCGAGAGCGCGCTTGCGGCGGCACCTGCCCTGATCGCCAAGGTCCAGACCGGCTACCCGCACAAGCACGCCATGATCGACTCACTCTCAGCGCGGATTGAGATGGAACTGGGCGAGCTTGAGCCCGAGGAGGCTGGGGTTTTCATGGAGGAGCTGGGCCTCGCCGAGTCCAGCCTAGACCGCGTCATCGCGCTGTCCTACCGGCTTGTCGGGCTCATCTCGTTCCTGACCGCGGGTCCGGACGAGGTGCGCGCCTGGCCCATTCCCGACGGCTCGTCGGCCGTGGAGGCGGCCGGCGCTATCCACACGGATCTGGCGAAGGGGTTCATCCGCGCAGAAACGATTGGCTACGAGGACCTGCTGACGCTTGGCTCGATGGCCGAGGCCAAGAAGCACGGCAAGGTGCGCGCCGAAGGCCGGACCTACCGCGTCCGAGACGGCGACGTGATCGAGATCCTGTTCAGCCGCTGACAGGTACCGGCCCGCAGGCGCGGACTAGTTGCGGCGGTCTTCCTCGGCCTTGAGGTCGGCGAGGATCGTCGCGTAGTCGCCGTCCTGCTCGGGATCGTCAAGGTCGGCGAGGAAGTTCTCCTCCTCGTCACGGGAGACGTTCACGGCGGCCGTCAGGCGCTCGTCCGTGATGGCGATGAACTCGTAGTCCTGCTCAAGCTCGTCCGCAATCGCCTGGACCAGCGTGTCCTGCACGAAACTCTCCAGCACGCGGCGCCGGATCGACTGGACAATGTCAAAGAACTCCTCCGGCGCCATCTCCTCTTCACGTGCGAGGAGAAGGTCGGCGAAGACGTCGTCATCGCCCTCGTGGAGCTCGTAGAAGTGCATGATGGAACCTCGATCGGGACCGCGGGTGCGGCTCGTGCGCTGCCGCGCGGGTGGCCAAGTATAGGTGGCGCCCGACGCGGACCCACTGAGAACCAATGGAGGATGGATGGACCGGACACCCGAAGTGGTGGTGGTCGGCTCAGCGTGTCGCGACCTCGTTGAGGACGACGCGCGCGGCTGGCGGCTGGGCGGTGGCGCCTCGTACTCGGCGCTGACGCTGGCCCGGCTCGGGTTGCGCGTCGGGGCGATCGTCGTTGCCGACGAGCTGGCAGCATCCTCCACGGAACTCGACATGGTCCGCGACGCCGGGGTGGACGTCGTGGTGGTCCCCGGCTCGCGCGGTCCCGTTTTCATCAACATCGAGACGCCCACCGGGCGCATTCAGAAGACCCCGCAGATCTCGGACCCAGTTGACCCTCGGGCGCTGCCCGAGGCCTGGCGCACGGCCCCGGCGTGGATGCTGGTCCCGGTTGCGGCCGAGGTAACCGAGGAGTGGGCCGACGTGCCGCCGCCTGACGCTGCCGTTGCGGTGGGCTGGCAGGGCCTGCTGCGCGTGCTCACCGCTGGCGCCGAAGTACAGCACTTGCCGCCCACCTCGACGCGAGTTGTCCGGCGGGCCACCCTTCTGGGTGTGGGGCGCGACGATATCGACCCCTCGCTCTCAGCCACCGACCTCGTGGACCTGCTCCGACCTGGCGCGACCATGCTGTTCACGGATGGCATTCATGGCGGCGACTCGTACGACGTCGGCGACGGCGGCACCGTCACGGCCATACGCCACTGGCACAGCATCCCGATCCAGCGCTACGTGGACCCGGTGGGTGCCGGTGACACGTTCCTTGCCGGCGTCTTCGCAGCGCGCGTCCACCCGTCCCTCACCACGAGTTGGGTGGATGGAAACCCCGACCTTCGCATGGGGGCTGCCGTTGGCTCGCTGATCCTTGAGGGACCCGGGCTGTACGGCGTCCCGGACCACGCGTCTGTGGTGCAGCGGATGCACGGCGGTGAAAACCCGGACTGACGTCAGGCCCCGACAGGCTCTGCTCGTTGCAGACGGCCAGCAAGGCGCGCTCCACGCCGAACCAGATCCGCCTCCACGCGGGGGTACGGGCGGCCCAGTGATCGCGACCGCTCGAGGAGCCGCCAGGCGGCACGCGTTGCAGCGAGAGCCCCTGCGGTGTCCCCAAGGCGGTGCTCCCGCAGCTTGGCCGCCTCAATCCAGGCGATGGCACCAAGGGCCCCTCCCGCTGCAGCCGCGGCCTGCCATGCCTCCACCGCTTCTGCCCAGCGCCCGAGCCGACGCAGTGTTCGGGCGCGTTCGGCGGCGATCCGCTCGTCCGTCCATGCCGTGCCGGTGTCCCACGCCGCCGCTGCCGGGTCAGGCCCAAGCGGTCCGCCACACCCTGAGGCCAGCGGTCCGCGCCAGCCGCTGACCGGTGTCCTGCCGCCAAAGTCGGGCCTGATCCTCGGCTGCCACCAGGCGTCATCCACCGCTTCCCGCACGGCGACCGCCCGCGGCCGCGGGCTTCGCCCGAACGGGTCTCGAGTGGGGCCGGCCGCTGCGACTGCGTCATCCAGACAGGCAAGCGCCTCCTCATGGCGACGCTCTCTCGCGTACGCCTTTGCGAGCCCCGCCAGATCGCCGCGGGGCGCCTCGTGGCGGTTCTCCCGGCCTCCGTAGCGACGTTCCACGTGCGCTAGGAGTAGGCCCAGCGATCGCACATCCTTCTCGTTGTGGATAACGACGCCTGCGAGCGGCTCCACAGGGCCGCCGCGGAGCACGTCCAGATAGATCGCCGGGATCTCCCAGCCCTCAACGTCGCCGGTTCGGCTCACGCCCAGCAGGCTGGTCTCCACGGTTCGCAGACGGGCGTCTTGCATGCGGTGCTTGAACACGCGGCGGACAAACGGCAGAAGATCAAGGTGCCCGGCGTGCACCGGCGCAGCCCTGCCGGCGAGCCGGTAGCGCGCCTCGAGCAGCGGCCAGTCGAAGCCCCTGCCGTTATAGCTGACGAGCCACGTCTCGGGCGTAATCCAGCGCTCGATCTCCTCGAGCAGCGCATGCTCGTCCGCGTGGTCGGGAAGGAGCAGCTGCGTCTGGCGGAAGTTGTCCCCGTCCCACCTTGCGAGCCCCACGAGGAACGCAAGCGTACCCGCTGCTGTTGCCAGGCCGGTGGTCTCCGTGTCCACGCACACCAGCGGCACATGCGCCGGCGGATGACCGGGCAGCAGTGCGAGACGATCCCGATCAACGGGGATCTCCACGGGGGCGATCACGCGTCGCACAAGCCAGCCGCGGCCCGTGTCGGCGGCTTCCGCGCCGAGGGCTCGTCCAAGGCGGAGAGCGAGCGCACCGCTGCTGCGACCGCCAAACGGCGCGCGGGCGGGCAGCTCATTAGGCCCAGTGCTGGCGCCCCCCGTCCTCGCGAGCGTGGCCCGCAGGTTGGCGAGCCGCCGCTCACGCATGATGGCCGCGGTTGTCTCTGCCGTCATTAGGCCGCCGCCTCGGGACGGCTTGCGACAGCCAGGGCGGCGAGCAGCCGCAGCGCCAGCGCCTTGCCATCGACGTCCGGTTCAAGTCGCGGACCGGTGCAGGCGGGGCATCCGGCATCGCAGGCGCAGGCGCGGATCAGTTCCGCAGCGCCGGCAACAAGCTCATCGTGGCGCCCGAAGAGGCGTTCCGACAGGCCAACACCGCCCGGGACGGCCTCGTAGAGGTAGATGGTGGGTGCCTCGTGATGTGGCGAGCGCACCTGTGCAACGAGGCCCAGGTCCCGTGGATCCACCATCAGCAGGACCGCTGCGACAGCCTGGATTGCCCTTCCGGCGCCAATGAGGGCCACATCCAACTCGTCACGGCGCCATCCTGCCGCGGCCGGCTCAGCGGTGAGCCAGTACGCCGTCGTCTGCAGCTCGATCTC
>JANYAA010000400.1 GCA_025355255.1 Chloroflexota bacterium
AACCTTGGCGGCCTCCGACGTTGCGATGGCCGCTTCGGCGGCCTCGGCGGCGGCGACTGCCGAGGCCGCGGCGGCTGGTCGTCCACGCCGTGCAGCGGCAGCCGAGCGCTCAGCAGCGCGCCACTGCTGCAGGGCTTCTTCAGTAGCCTTGCGGCCCGGCGCCCCACTCTCAGGCACAGCACGTCCTCCACTTCAGCCTCACGGACACGCAGCGTACACCAGCGGCTATATCAGCCCGGACTGCGAGTGGCCTAGTGGCAACCGCCACCGCCAAGCCCATCAGCGGGGTGACCGCGCGCCTGTTCGATGCGGACCGGATTGACCGGGAGCTTGAACTCGGGCCCAAGACCGCACGCGGGGTCAGCGACCGCCAGCTCCTGTGGGTTGACCTGATCGTGACTGGCGACCCACGGGAGAGTCCCGTTCCGCTTGACTGGCTGACCTTCGAACCTGCGGAGATAGCGAGGGCGTGGGCGTCACCGTCTCGACCGCAGCTGACGGTCCACGGCTCGTACTTCCTTGCCAGGCTCCTTGTCCCGCTGACAGACGAGGGGCGAGACAAACCCGAGGTCCTTGACCTGGCCGTCGGCCCGAACGTCATCCTGACGGCGCACCGCAACCCCATCTCGTTTCTGGCCGAACTCAATGGGCGGATCACGGCCGACACCACGCTCGGCGCGATTGACTCGGCGGACTTTGCCAGCGTGCTGGTGGACGGGGTGATCACCACCTATCTGGAGCGCACTGACGCCATCCTCGCCCAGGTGGATGAACTGGACGGTGACGCCCTCAGGTCAAGGGGCGGCAGCGACCTGCTCTCCGACCTCGTCCGGCTGCGTCATCGGATCGCCACAACGCGCCGGGACCTTGTCGCCCATCGCGCCGTGATGGTCGCCATGGCGGGGGCGGACTTCGATGCCGTCACGACGAAGGGCGCCGGGCCGCGCTTTGCGGGCGTGACCCAGCGGTTCGATGGCGCCGTGGATGCAATCGACGCCGCTCGCGAGGCGCTCATCGGGACATTTGACATCCACATGTCGCGAACGGCCCAGCGCACCAACGAGGTGATGAAGATCCTCACCGTCACCTCGATCATGCTCCTGCCCACCGGTGTCATCGCCGGCTTCATGGGCATGAACATCCAGGCGCCGTATTCCAACAACGACCCTCTGATCTTCTGGGTTGTGGTGGGTCTGATCCTCCTGCTGGCCGCCGGCACGCTGATCATGCTTCGGCTCCGCCGATGGCTGTAGGCTTGGTGCTTGGCCCGCTCCTCCGCCACGTCGGGACGCATGACGCAACCGTCTGGGTTGAGACTGACGGTCCCTGCACCGTCACGGTTCGGCGCGGCGAAGCAGTCGCCAGCGGCACCACGTTCACGGTCGGCGGACACGCCTACGCGCTGATCGTGCTGGACAAGCTCGAGCCGGGCTCAACCTTGCCGTACACGGTGGAGTTGGACGGCCGGCCGGTTTGGCCCCTGCCGCACTCCGCCTACCCCCCCAGCATCATCCGGACCGTCAACACCGCCCGCACATTCCGGCTGATGTTCGGGTCGTGCCGGTCGCCGGCCTCGGTGAAGGTTCGGGACCCAACCGGCTCGGGTGACGACGTGCTGGGCGCCTACGCCAGGCGCATGACCAGTCTCAAGGTTGATGACTGGCCGCAAGCGTTGCTGATGCTGGGCGATCAGGTGTACGCCGACGAAACCTCGCCCCCGATCCGCGAGTTCATTGCGCGGCGCCGATCAACCAAGGCCGCCCCGCACCTGCAAGTCGCCGACTTTGAGGAGTACACCCATCTGTACGCCGAGGCCTGGAGCGATCCGGACGTGCGCTGGCTGCTGTCAACTCTGCCGACGTCGATGATCTTCGATGACCATGACGTTCTGGACGACTGGAACACGTCCGCCGCCTGGCGGAAGGACATGCGTGCGACGGCGTGGTGGGAGGAGCGCATCACCGGCGCCTTCATGTCGTACTGGATCTACCAGCACCTCGGCAACCTTGCGCCCCACGACTTGGCCGCCGACGCCATGTACCAGGCCGTCCTCGCAGGCCCGGATTGTGAGGCCGCGCTCCATACCTTCGCCCGGCGAGCAGACCGTGAGGCTGACGGCGGACCTGGCATCCAGTGGTCATACCGGCGGGACTTCGGCCCCATCCGGCTCCTGGTAATTGACTCGCGAGCCGGCCGCGTGCTCACGGAGGGCGCCCGATCCATGGTGGGTGAGGCTGAGTTCGCCTGGATCGAGCGACAGGTGGAGGGCGGGGGCTTCGACCATCTGATCGTGGGCACGTCGGTGCCCTGGCTCCTGCCTCGGGCGCTCCACGACATCGAGTCCTTTGACGAGGCGCTCTGCGCAGGCTCGCGCGGCCTGCTGGCGGCTCGCCTGGGCGAGCGGCTGCGACGTGCCCTGGACCTCGAGCACTGGGCTGGCTTCCGCGCCTCGTTTGACAGGCTCGCGCGATTGTTTGTGCGGGTCGGCACTGGCGCCCACGGTGGGCCGCCCCCGGCCACCATCTGCGTGCTGTCGGGCGACGTCCACCACACCTACGCGTCCGAGGCGCACTTCCACGAGAAGCTGCGTTCGCGCGTGTACCAGCTGACCTGCTCGCCCTTCCACAACTCGATCCCGCTGCCGATGCGCGCGGTGTTCACCGCGGCGTGGAACCGCCAGGCGCGGCGCCTGACGCGCTGGCTCGCCAGGCTAGGCCGGGTTGGCCCGGTCTCGGTTGACTGGACGACGTCCACTGGGCCCTACTTCGGGAACCATATCGGCATGCTGACGGTGAATGGACGGAGCGCACGCTTCGGTTTGGAGAAGTCGGCCTTCGACGGGCCCACCACGCGAGCCGTGCCCGTCCCGGAAGCCGAGCTCGCCCTCACGGGGCCGTAACCCATCCGTGCCCGGCTGCCCAGGCCATGGCCGGTATGACGGCTTGCAACAAGTCTGCAAGACAAGGACCTTGCCGAGCATCCAGATCCGTCCCCTGCGTACGGCCCCTGCAAGCTCGCGCGAAAGCCGCAAGGATGCTTCGTTTGGGCCGCTCGGCAATCGGATCCCGCTGCGCGGCTTCGCCTGCAAACTGGCGCCCGGCGCTGTCTTGACACCAAGCATGGCCAAGTCGGCACGCTCGGGCAGCCCATCAGCGGCGTCGCCTGGTTACAGCGCGCAGGCGGCCTTGCCGAATGACGGGCCGTCATGACCGCGCTTCGCCGGTGGTGCTTACTTGGCCCACCTGCACCAGCACGGCCCTCTTGTGGTGGGTCATCGGGACCTTCTGATGCCGGTCGGCCGCAGCGCTTGCCAGACCGCACCGCGGTCCCCGTGACGGACGGGTCATCTTCCGCTCACGAGTCAGGACCGCAAGGGCTGGCTCGAAACGAAAGGAACAGCCTCATGGGAATCATCGCCTGGATCGTGCTCGGCGCCATCGCCGGCTTCATCGCCAACCTCATCATGGGCGGAGGCGAGGGCCTCATCATGATGATCGTTCTCGGGATCGTCGGCGCGGTAGTCGGCGGCTTCATTGCAGGGTCTGTGCTCGGCATCGCCGATGTCACCGGCCTCAACATCACCAGCATCATCGTTGCGGTATTTGGCGCCATCGTCGTGATCTTCCTCGCGAGGATGGTTATGGGCCGTGGCACCCGCAGAGCCGTCTGACGACGAACGCGCGATTACAGCTGCGACCCGGCCACCGCCACGGCCGCAGCTGTGCTTCGCCTGGAGTCCGCACGGCGAACTTGTGGCGACTGAGGTGGCTCGAGGCCATCACCTAACCAAGGAGCGTCTCTGGCGCCATCCAGAGCCGACGCGCTAAGCGCGCAGGTCATTTGAGGTGAGATCTTGAAATCAATTGTGGCGATCCTCAGCGCGTCATTGCTGCTGGTGGGCCTGGCGGGCATGTCGACAGCGACAACGCCAAGCACCTATACCTGGCAGGGCAACGGCTACCCGAACGCTACTTGCGACGCGAGCAGCACTACCGCCCTGTGGATCTGGACCGGGGACAACCCCCTGAACCTGACGATCAACGGTCAGCTGCAGGCCGGCTCGTGGACGCAAATGGGCAACGGATCCTGGCACTTCACCACCACGATCACAGCGTCCAACTTACCGCCGACCCCGACGCCGACCCTGGCGCCGACCCTGGCGCCGACCCCGACGCCG
>JANYAA010000505.1 GCA_025355255.1 Chloroflexota bacterium
TGGCGTCCGGGCTCCTCAACCTGTAGCAGCGCCGCACGGGCTCGTTCAGGGTCCACGTCGAGGATGCTCCTGGCCCCGCCCGCCTGAAGGACGATGAGCCCGACGTTGTGCGCCACGACGTCGTGCAGCTCCCGGGCGATCCTTGCCCGCTCGGCCGCAACGGCCGCCTCGGCTGCAGCGTCCTGCTCGCGCTGCGCCCTGTCCGCGGCGAGCGCGAACGCGATAGAGCGCTGCACTTGTGCCCGGAGCGCAACCCCAAACCCCATGGCGCCCGCGAACAGGAGCCCGACGTAGATGTAGTCGTCCACGGTCACCAGGCGACCGCCCAGCCCAAGCTCAACCTCGAGCAGGAGGCTGAACCCGATGCCTGCCAGCAGCCCGCGCGGACCGGCGTGGCGGCCGACCGAATAGATGATGAGCAGGACCGCAATCATGTTGGCGATGCTGTTGCCTTCGCCGAACAGGACGACGTACGGCAGCGCAACAACGGACATCACGCCGATAGCCTGGACGGGCGCGATGCGGCGGAACGCGACGGGCAGGATGGCAGGCACTTGAGCCGCGGCGACGATGGCGATCGGGCCCGGGAACGCCCCGCCCAACGCCTCGGCGAACGCGATCGCGAGCAGGACCACGCCGAGGAGCCAGTCGAGCACTGACGGCGCGGTGCGACCGTTGAACTGCCGTTGCCGGGTCACCCAGGCGAGGTGTCTCATGGCGCCACCTTACAGGGCGCGGAGCTGGGCTCCGTCATCCAAAGGTCGCGGCACGCAGCGACGAGCGAGCGAGCACTCGGAGGCCTCCGGATGACGACGCGGCTTGCCCCGAGGCAGATGCTCGGCCGTGTTCAGCCCCCGCAGCAGAGGTCTCCATCATGCACCGCCGAGTCGCCGCCCTTGCGTCGGCAGCCCTGCTCGCCGCAATGCTCGTTCCAGCCGGCACGGTGTCAGCGGCGTCTGTCGCCCACGTCCGGGCCGGCGAGTCAATCCAGGACGCCATTAACGCAGCCCCGGCGGGCAGCGTGATCCGCGTTGATCCAGGCACCTACCGCGGCAACCTCGAGATTGCACGCTCGATCCACCTCATCGGCAACCAGGTCGTCATTGCACCTGCGTCTGTGCCAACCGACAACCTCTGCCTCACGCCCGGCTTCTTCAACGGCGTCGTGGGCATCTGCATTCACGGCGGCTTCGACCTCGACACGGGGGCCCTGACGCCCATCAGCAACGTCTCGGTCGAGGGGTTCACCGTCCGAAACTTCGGCGGTCCGGGCCTCGTGGGTCTGGCCGTGGACAGCCTCCGGCTGGAGCGGACAGCCGCCGTCAGCAACGGCGAAATGGGCATGTTCATTAACACCGTGACCGACTTCTCCGTGGCGGACAGCCGCGCGAGCGGCAACGGGGCCGATGGGCTGTTCCTCGAGAACGCGTACGGCCGCACGATCGTCGCCGGCAACGAGCTCAACGGCAACACCGGGAGCGGCCTCTTGGTGATCAACTCGCTCGGGGGCCGAATCTCCGGCAACGAGCTCCACGGCAACTGCGCCGGAGTGGTGATCGCGTCGGTGGCGGTGTACGGACCAGGGTCCGCCATGCCCACCGGGGACTTGGCGATTGAGCACAACCAGGTGAGTGCGAACAACCGGCTCTGCCCTGCTGTCCCCTACCAGATGCCCGCGTACGGCGGTATCGGGATTGAGCTGGTCGGATCGCACAAGGTCGTCGTTGCCCGCAACGAGGTCAGCCAGAACCACGCGCAGGCCGGCAGCGAGCTTCCGGGTGGCGGGATCTTGCTCCAGGATGGCGCCATCTTCGGCGCAAGCGCCCCGACCGGCAACACCGTCAGCGCGAACCGCCTTTCACGCAATACACCCTTCGACATCTCTGGCGATGGGAGCGGGTCGGGCAACACCGTCACCGGCAACTCCTGCCTGGCCACCAATATCGGCGGCTGCTGAAGTCTGAGCATCGGTGCCGACCTTCGGCACCCGGGGCTCGCCGTCCGCCCTGTGACCACCGGCGCAATTGCGCCGGTGGTTCGCTGTATCGGCCGAACGGGGAAGCGCCGCCCCACAGGTACCGCCGTCGACGTCTCCAGCCGGTTGGCCTGTCGCTGGGCTCCGTTTGACCCGTGCCAATGGCCCTTGCCCGAGGGCCACGATAGGGGCGACCGTACCGCAACACGCAGAAGCCCCGAGCAGCCCGCGCCCGCTCGTGCTTCGATATCACCAGCGGTCTGACCTGTCGGGACCCGCGCCGCGGCCCGTCCAGTGAACACGAGGAACCGATGACGACGAAGGAGGAGGCGGCCGCTGCCGCCGGGACCACGGCAGCCCGCCTGATCGTTGGCGATCGCGAGCTGGTGCTGCCCATCGAGCAGGCCGTTGACGGGCAGTCGGCGATCAACATCGCGCCGCTGCTCAAAGAGCTGAACATGGTCACGCTTGACTACGGGTATGCCAACACGGCGCCCACCCGGAGCGCGGTCACGTACCTCGACGGCGACAACGGGATCCTGCGGTACCGCGGCTACCCCATCGAAGAGCTGGCCGAGAAGACAACGTTCCTTGAGACGGCCTACCTGCTGATCAACGGCGAGCTCCCGAATGTCGAGGAGCTGGACCACTGGACCGCGGATATCAAGCGCCACACGCTGATCCGCGAGGAGTTCCGCCACTTCTTTGACGGCTTCCCCATGGACGCCCACCCGATGGCCATCTTGGGCTCGGCCGTGAGCGCGCTGTCCACGTTCTACAAGGGCGGCGGCAACGTCCTCGATGACGAGGACGTCAAGCTCTCCACCGCGCGCCTCATCGCCAAGCTCCCAACCATCGCTGCGGCTGCCTACAAGAAGTCGATGGGCCAGCCGTTCATGTACCCCGACAACTCTCTCGGCTACGAGGCGAACTTCCTGCGGATGATGTTCGCGGTGCCGTCTGAGCCGTGGGTGAACGATGCAGAGGCCGTTGAGGCGCTGCGCGTCCTGCTCATCCTCCACGCGGACCACGAGCAGAACTGCTCCACCTCCACCGTGCGGATGGTCGGCTCCAGCCACGCCAACCTCTACGCGTCCATCTCGGCGGGGATTGCTGCGCTTTGGGGTCCGCTCCACGGTGGCGCCAACCAGGAGGTCCTCGAGATGCTCGAGGACATCCAGGCATCGGGCGGCGATGTCGCCAAGGCGGTCGCCCGGGCAAAGGACAAGAACGACCCGTTCCGGCTCATGGGCTTTGGCCACCGCGTCTACAAGAACTACGACCCGCGGGCCAAGATCATCAAGGCAGCCGCGGAGCCGCTCCTCGCGCGCATGCACCGGGACGACAACCTGCTGCGGATCGCGATGGAGCTGGAGCAGGTGGCGCTGTCAGACCCGTACTTCGTGGATCACAAGCTGTACCCGAACGTGGACTTCTACAGCGGCCTGATCTACCGCGCGCTCGGGTTCCCGGCCCAGATGTTCACCGTTCTGTTCGCCATCGGGCGGCTGCCCGGCTGGATTGCGCAGTGGCGCGAGATGATGCATGACCCGCAGGCGCGCATCGGCCGCCCGCGCCAGCTGTACACCGGCAAGCCGAAGCGCTCGCTGACGCCGCTCGAAGACCGTTAACCCGGGGTTCCCGCAGCCGCAGGTTGCCGGGTATACCCGCCGAGCCAGACGGGTGTGCCGGTCGGGCCGCGCGGTCCCGGTCCGGTCGGGCTTCGCGCGGTGCGCTACGCGACCGATGGCCCATACCCCGCGGGGCGCCGGCAGGCGAAAGTGACGCTGCGTCTCCCTGTGCAGCCGTGTCTGCGCGTGGGCGCTAGCGGAGGACACGCTTGAGGACGAACGGCGCAAGGCCGGGCGGCGACAAGATCGCGGTGATGCTTGCCATCTTTGACTTCCCGATGCTTGTCGCCGGGTTCCGCTCCATCATCGACGCGGAACTGGACATGAGGGTCAGCGTGGTGGCGCCCTCGCTTGACGGGCTGCCCGCGGCGCTCACCGCCTCACCGGCAGACGTTGTGGTGGCGGAGTGCCTGCCGCTTTCGGCGCCCGGCGCCTCCACATTCGAGGCTATCGAGCGCATCCGCAACACGGCGCCCAATACGCGGATCGTGGCGCTGGAGTGCCGCAGCGGCAACGGGGCTGAGCAGTTCACGATGGCGCTCAAGGCTGGCGCCGACGGGTTCATCACCCGGGAGGCGGAGCCGTCAGACCTCGTGGGAGCGCTTCGTTCGGTGAATCGGGGCCAGACCTATGTGTCGCCCTCGATTGTCACCCGCATGGTGAACACCTACGTGCTGCGCGGGCCGGACGCGCCGGTCCAGGACGCATACACGTCGCTCTCCGAGCGCGAGAAGGAAATCCTTCTGCTCGCTGCGGTGGGCCACACCAACCGCGAGATCGCGAAGGTGTTCCACCTCTCCGAGCAGACGGTGCACAACTACCGGGCGAACATCATGGAGAAGCTGGGCTTCCACGATCGGACCGAGCTGCTCAAGTTCGCCATCAGGCGCGGGATCATCAGCGTCGCGGACCTCTAGAAACCCGGGCCTCGCGGCGGGCCGCGTCGCCGCGGGTCATCGCCCCGCGCGCTGGGCCTACTTCACGGCGTCGATTGCGGCCAGCACCTTCGCGACGTCCAGGCTTCCGCTGAACCGGACGACTTCCTTGCCGCCCGCGCGGATGATCACAGCTGGCGCCTCGGTCAGCAGGATGGACTGCCCTTGCGCGGTCTCGGTGGTCACCAGCGCGGCAATCGCCGGATTGCTCAGGCACGGGTTCAGCGCATCGATGTCCAGACCCAGACGGGCGCCCAGACGCAGCAGGTTGCGCGTGATGAAGATCCCCTTGCCGGGGCCTTGCGCGGACACCGAGAGCACGTCGTGGACAAACCACGCCGGGCCGTTGAGGTTGGCCGTGCAGCGGACCATGGCGGCCGCGGCAACCGACTCGGCACCGCCGAGCGCCAGGTCGTGCAGCTCAAGGCGCACCTTGCCCGCGGCAATGCGCGTGCGGAACTCCGGCTCGAGGTTGTTCGCCAGCGCGGCCATGTCGGTGACCTGGTAGTCGCCCCAGAGCTGGACGGTCACCGGCGCCGACTTCGACCCCGCTTCGAGACCGCTCGTGGCCGTGCCGAGCCATGGGTCGCCCGACGGCGACGGGGCCGGGATGGGCGCTGGGGTCACACCTGCGGCAGCCGCCTTGGCGGCAGCATCGATGGTGGCGAGAAACGAGGCCACATCCGTGATGCCCAGGAAGCGCTGCCCCCCGACATCGATTGAGGGCGTGGACCGAACGCCGGCCCGCACCCCGGCCGAGGTGTCAGCCAGCACCTTGGCGAACACGTCGTCACGGGCGATGCAGGCGCTGAACTTGGCGGCGTCCAGCCCAACCGAGGCCGCGATCGCCGTGATCTTGTCCGGCGCAAACCCGCCCTGGTTCTCCCCGGCCTGCGCGGCATACACGGCGTCATGCATCGACCAGTAGCGCGACTGCTCACCGGCGCAGCGCACGGCAGCCGCCGCGTCAAACGACTCGGTGCCGATGAACGCGTAATCCCGGTGCTCAACCGCCAGCGTGCCGTCGGCGATGCGCGACGCAAGCTGCGGCAGCACATCGGCCGCGAACTTGGCGCAGAACGGGCACTGGAAATCCGCCCAGTACGTGAGCAGCACCTTGGCGTCAGGGCGGCCAAGACGCGATCCGTCGGCGGGCAGCGAGGCATACCAGGCCGAGCCCGCGGTGGCCGCCGAACCCGATGGCGCTGTCGCGGACGCTGCGGCGAGCGGCGAGCCGGCGGGCGCCGTGGCGCGGCCGACACCGATCCCCGCTCCGAAGGCCAGCACGAGGGCGAGGCCCAGCGTCGCGATCCCGGCGAGGCGATTCTGGGTCTGCCGCGCGTTTGCGCGCGGGGCGACGGGCGGCTCCGGGAGCACGCCCTGGCCCAAGGCCGGCACAAACGGCACGGCCGGGGCAAACGGAACGGGCTGACCCTGATCCGGCGGCTGTAGCGGCTGCGGCAGAGCGTTGTCGATCACGGGATTGGCGGGTTCGGTGGGCTCGATGGGCTGCATCGGCACATGGTGCCCGATGCGCAGCGGCCATGCGCCTCGGCGCGCACGAGTCCGCGCGCCGCGGCATGACGCCGAGTGCCGTTGCGACCAATGCGCAACCCGAGGATGACGTCACCCTCCGGTACACTCCCGCACCTACCCATTGATACATGCCATTTGGACGGTGATGCCCATGAAGGTCGGCGTCGCCAAGGAGCGTGCGGCCGGAGAGCGGCGCGTCGCCTTGGTGCCCGAAGCGCTCGGCAAGCTTGCAGCTGCCGGGCTCGAGATCCTCGTTGAAGCAGGCGCAGGCGCCGGTGCGGCAATCCCCGATCAGGCGTTCACGGACGCAGGCGCGCGGATTGTCGACACGGATGCCCTGTACGCCGAGAGCGACGTCATCCTCCGCGTGCAGAAGCCCAGCCCGGCCGAGGTCGCGAAGCTGCGCACGGGACAGGCTGTCGTCGGCCTGCTCCAGCCACTGCTTGACCCCGCGCTCATGGGGAGGCTCGCAGCCGCAGGGGTTACAGCGGTGAGCCTGGACACCATTCCGCGCACCCTGTCGCGTGCCCAGACGATGGACGCGCTCTCGTCGCAGGCCAACGTGGGCGGCTACAAGGCCGTGCTGATCGCGGCGAACACCTACGGGCGCTACTTCCCGCTGCTGACAACTGCCGCCGGGACCGCAAAGCCTGCCAACGTACTCATCCTGGGCATCGGCGTGGCCGGCCTCCAGGCCATCGGCACCGCCAAGCGTCTGGGCGCAGTGGTGTCGGCGTACGACGTGCGGCCCGAGACGGCGGAGCAGGCGGAGAGCCTCGGCGCCAAGTTCGTGAAGCTCAAGACCTCCATCAACGCCACGGGTGCCGGCGGCTACGCCCGCGCCCTGACGCCCGAAGAGCAGGCGGCCCAGCAGGCCGAGCTCAACGGCGTCATCGGCAACCAGGACATCGTAATCACCACGGCGCAGGTCCCGGGGCGCAAGCCCCCGGTCCTCGTCACGGATGAGGCCGTCCGCGGGATGCGCTCCGGATCGGTGATCGTGGACATGGCGGCCAGCACCCTCGGCGGCAACTGTGAACTCAGCAAGGCCGGCGAGACGATCACCACCGAGAACGGCGTGGTCATCGTGGCCCCGGACAACCTGCCCGCGTCGATGCCGTCATCGGCCTCGCAGTTCTACGCCCGCAACGTCTCGTCCCTGCTGCTCAACATGGTCAAGGACGGCGCGCTGCACTTCGACTTCGAGGAGGAGGTCACCAAGGCCACCGTGATCACGCATGGCGGCGACGTGGTGGCTGACGCCGTGAAGAAGCTCCTCATGCCTGCGGGAGGTGCCGCATGAACGGCGATCCGACGACGACGAGCATGCCCATCGACCTCGCGTTCACGATCTTCGTGCTCGCGATCATGTGCGGCGTGGCGGTCATCTCCAAGGTTCCAGCCACGCTCCACACGCCGCTGATGTCGGGCGCCAACTCCATCCACGGCATCGTGCTGGTGGGCGCCATGATCATCGCGGTAACAGCGGACAACCCCGTGTCCTACATCATCTCGTTCCTGGCCGTGGCCTTCGCCACCCTGAACGTTGTGGGCGGCTACGTGGTCACGGACCGAATGCTCCAGATGTTCCGCAAGCGGCCCACAGCCGCCAAGACCGCGGCGCCCAAGGCCGGCAAGGCAGAGGGCTGACCGTGGACCTCACCCCGCTTGACGCGATCGTCCGACTGGTCTGGCTCGCAAGCGCCGTCAGCTTTGTCATTGGCCTGGGCCAGATGAACTCGCCCGCCACCGCACGCACGGGCAACCTGATCTCCGCCTCGGGCATGGCGATGGCCATCGGCGCAACCGCGCTGTACCTGCTTGTGAAGCCCGGCGCGTCGTTCAACCTGACGGGCTGGATCATCATCCTGGCCGGCATCGCGGTTGGCGGCGGCTACGGCCTGTACTCCGCCCGCACCGTGAAGATGACCGCCATGCCGCAGCTGGTCTCGCTGTTCAACGCGGTGGGCGGCGGCGCGGCCGCGCTGATCGCCATCGACGAGTACCTGCGGCACCAGGGCGTCGTGCCGGGTCTGCAGAGA
>JANYAA010000001.1 GCA_025355255.1 Chloroflexota bacterium
GTCGCGGATGAGGCGACGGCGCGATTCGCCCTGCGTGATCACCAGGCGTGGCGCGCGGTTAGCGCAGGAACGTCTTGGCGCAGGTCCCGTCGCAGACGACGTACACGGCGTGCTTCTCAGCCGCGTAGCCAGCGGCGTGGAGCAGACCGGCGCAGCCCTTTGTGGGGCACTTGTAGACCCACCAGCGGTCCTGCGCGTCCAGCGGCGTGGTGTCCGCCGCCAGCGTGGCTGCGAGATCCTCCCGCGCCGCCAGCAGCGACGTGATCGTCTCGGCGCGCTGCGCCTCAGGCTCGCTTGTGTAGGGGTAGCTCTGGCCGACGTTCGAGGTCAACGATGCCTCCGGAATTCCATGCGAAGCCGGCGGCAATCGGTGTGAGCGCGGCTGCCACCGGCGGGCCGAGGATACCACTCGGCTACCTTCAGCCGAGCCTCAGCGGACGGCTGCGAGCCCCGCGCTGCGCGGATCCGCGACGGCCGCAAGCGTGCCGCCGGCGGCCGGTCCGCCGTCCACCAGCTCGATGGCGTGTTCGTGGCCAAGGCCGCCGTCAAAGCCAACTCGGCCCACCTTGTGGCCCAGCGCCCGGAGCCCGGCTTCGACACCGTCGCCCAGCGCGCCATCGGCTAGCACCCGCGTCGGCGGCGCCAGCCACCCTTCCGGCTCCACTGTGATGCGCGGCGCAGCAACGGCGGTGGCGATGTCGGCGCCGCCGTCCACCAGCGCGGATACGAGCTGCACGTGGATCTGGGGCTGGATGTCGCCGCCCATGGACCCGGCCACGATCCACGGCCGCGGCGAGCCCTCGCGGAACAGCATGCCGGGAAGCAGCGTGTGGGCCGTGCGGCGCCCGGGTTGGAGCGCGTTGGGGTGTGTCGCGTCCAGCGAGAACGAGGCGCCGCGGTCCTGGTAGTGGATCCCCGTGACGGGGTCCAAAACGCCTGAGCCAAACCCCGCCGCGTTGGACTGGATGAGGCTGACGGCGTTCCCGTCAGCGTCCACCACCGCCAGATAGATCGTCCCGCCCACCAGCGTCCGGACGGGGGTGGGGACGGGATCTGCCCGCCGCGGGTTGATGCGCGCGGCCAGATCTCGAGCGTGCTCCGCGGAGAGCAGCCAGTCCGTGGGGATGCCTCGGAAGGCCGGATCCGAAAGCGTTGCGTCGCGATCGGCGAAGACAAGCTTCGCCGCCTCCAGCCAGAGGTGCGGCCAGGAAGCGTCGATCCAGCCGCGCCCGCCAAAGCCCTTGCCGGCCGCCGGCGAGAACTGCTCCAGCACGTTGAGCATCTGGAGCGCGTGGATGCCGCTGCTGTTGGGCGGATGCGTGGTCACGCGGACGCCGCGATACGTGGTTGCGAGCGGCGTGGTCCAGTCGCTGTGGTGGGCGTGGAGGTCAGCGAAGGTGTGCGTGCCTCCGGCCGCCGCCAGCCCCGCGGCGATGCGCTCGGCCAGATCGCCGTCGTAGTACTCGTCAAACCCTTGGTCCGCCAGCGTCCGCAGCGTTGCCGCCAGCGCCGGCAGTCGGATGACCTCGCCTGGCTTCCACGGCCGCCCGTTTGGCCGCCAGACGGACCGGAAGCCAGCCGTCCACGGCTCGTGGCCAATGGACTGGTCCGTGCCTTCCACGGCGTTGATCAGCCCGTCCCACGCAGGAAAGCCCGCATCGGCATGCTCAATCGCGGCAGCCAGCACGGCTGCGCGCGACAGGCGGCCCCAGCGCCCGTGGGTGTCTGCCCAGGAGCGGACCGCGCCAGGGATCGTGATCGGCAGGGGCCCGCGCAGTGGCACACGGTCAAGCCCGGCATCCCGCAGCCCGTCGGGGTTGATCCCCAATGACGCCCTCCCGGACCCGTTGAGCGCAACCTGCTCGCCCGCTGCCTCGTCCCAGACCAGCCAGAACGCGTCGCCGCCGATCCCGCATCCGTTGGGCATCACCACGCCCAGGACGGCGTTGGTGGCGATGGCCGCGTCAACCGCATGGCCTCCCGCTGCCAGCACGGCAAGACCCGCCGCCGTGGCGAGGTGGTGCGGCGCAACCACAGCGCCGCGCGCGCCCCGGACGAGCCGGGCAGGGACCAGCGCGGCCTCAGCCACCTGCCGGACCAGCCTTTGGGCCGCCGCCATCGTCCGAGAGCGGCCCTCCGACGTGGTGCTCATATCCGCGAAGCTGGCGGATGGGCAGCACGGCCACGGCGAGCAGCACCACCGAGGCGCCGAAGATGCCGTCGAGCCCGTAGACCTGCGCGGCCAGACCTCCCAGCGTGCTGCCGATGATCTGGCCCAGCCCCAGGAACACGGAGTACAGGCCCATAATCGCGCCCCGGTCGTCCGGGTACGCCTCGGTCATGTCCGCGAGCAGGCCGATCGCCGCCGGCGTTGCGCCCGCAAGGACAAACAATCCCGCGCCAGCCACGCCGATGAGCGCCAGCGTGACCGGCATCGGCAGGCCCGCGGCGTGGTTGATCCCGGCGCCGGCGACCAGCAGGACGCCGCCGCCGGCGATGCCGCGCAAGATGATCGTCGTGCGCTTCGTGTCCTTGAAGCGGCCGCCCCAATAGAACAGGCCGGCGAAGAAGAGCAGACCGCCAGCACCCAGACCCAGGCTGATCTGGACTGGCGAGAAGCCGCCCATCAGCTGCTGGCTCGCGAACGCGGGATCGGGCGCCCGGACAAGCTGGAAGAGCGTCTGGCTTGTGTACAGGCCAAGCGTCGCGTTGATGGCGATCCAGGTTGGCGCGAGGAGCCACACGTGGCTGCCCTTCAGGATCCGCTTGTAGCGCCCGAGACCCTCTTGCTTGTCATGGTTTGCCGCCCCGGGCTTCGGCTCTGCATCCTTCCGCACGCCAGAGCGGTACAGGGCGAAGGAGAGCGCGTACAGCACCGCGTTGATCAAGAACGCCCAGGCGTGCAGCAGCGGGAAGAGGAAGCCCGCCAGCACCATGCCCACCATGAGCCCCGCCAGCGTGGCCGCCTCAAAGCGAGCCACGGCCTTGCCGCGGGCGACCTCGTTGGTGGCCGTTGCGAAGGCGATGAACCCTAGGATTGAGGGGACCGACGCCGCCGTGGAGCCGCCCTCAAGGAGCCGCGTGGCGCCGATGACCAGCAGGCTGGTGGTAAACGTCGTGATCACGACCGCGACGGCGCCGAAGGCCGGGCCCACCAGCATCATCCGCCGATGGCCGAGGCGGTCCGACAAGATGCCGAAGATGGGCGAGCCCACGAGCTCCGACAGGTAGAACAACGCGCCCAGGATCCCCACCTCCCAAGGCTGGACGGCGTTGGCGCCGAACTCGGGGAACGAGGCGTAGTAGAAGAGCAGCATCGTGCCGGTGACGCCCGTCGCGAGGCGCAGGGTGAATGTGCCCAGGGTGACCGCCAGCACCGGCGCGCCGCCAGAAGGCAGGCTGCGGAGCTCGTCGATCAGGCTGGTGGGGGCGCTGGGCGTGGTCGTCATCGCCCCGAAGCGTAACGGGTGATGCGCGAACCCGATACGGTCGGCCGCGCTGGTCCGTATCCTTGGCGCCCAACAGGAGGGGTGTCCCTGCCGCGAGCCCGGCGGCAGCCGCTCAGAGGAGGCCCGCCAGCATGACCCGAGTCGCGATCATCACGGACTCAGCCAGCGACATGCCGCCGGATGTGGCGGCGCGCGATGGCATCGCCGTCATCCCGCTGTTTGTCAGCTTTGGCGAGGCAACGTTCCGCCCCAACGTCACGCTCACCACGGACGAGTTCTGGGTGCGCATGCTGGCCCCTGATGCGCCGTTCCCCACCACGGCCGCGGCGCCGCCAGGCGACTTCCTCAACGCGTTCAACGCGGCCTTTGCGGCTGGCGCTGAGTCCGTGATCTGCGTGCTGGTCTCGGGCGACCTCTCAGGCACCTGCAAGAGCGCGGCCGTCGCCGCGGGCATGCTGCCCGACAAGGACATCCGCATCGTGGACTCGCGCAGCGCCTCGATGGGGGTGGGGCTGCTGGCGCAGCTTGGCGCAGGGCTGGCCGCGCAGGGCAAGTCCGGCGCTGAGATCGCCGAGACGCTTGAGGCTCGCAAGGCCGATATCGACCTCTTCGTCACCCTCGACACGCTGGAGTACCTCAAGCGCGGCGGCCGGATCAGCGGTGCCAGCGCGGTCATCGGCTCGATGCTCTCCATCAAGCCGATCATCACGGTGGTGGACGGCAAGGTTGAGAACTTCGAGCGTGTGCGGTCACGCCTGAAGGCCCGCGAGCGCACGCTGGAGCTGCTGACGTCGCGCCTCGTGGAGCGCGCCGCCATCCTGCACACCACGCAGGCCGACGTTGACGAGTTCCGCAATCAGTTCATCGCCCGTGCCGGCATCGACCCCTCGGCTGTCCAGACGATGACGGTCGGGCCGTCTGTCGGCCCGCATCTCGGGCCCGGCTGCGTGGGCGCTGTGGTGCTGCTCAAGGCGCAGTAGCCGCACGAAGACCGGCCGCACTGCACCGCCCGACGTCGCAGCCCGAGGCGGCACCCTGCCACCCGACAGGGACGAACGGGTGACGGATTGGTTGCGACAGAGTGACGGTCGGCCCGTCAGACTCGGGACCCCGTGGCTATACTCGGGCACGAGAGGCGGTTCGCAACGACCTCACGGCCGCAGGGGCGGCCGAGGCACACGAACTCCCGTGGGGTCGTCCGGAAGACGGCCCATCGCTCCGGGACGGCGTCCACCGCCCCACCACGAGGATCGTGCAGCTCCATGACGACGGAGAGCGCAACAGCGCCCATCAACGCCTGGCAGGTCGCGCAGCACCAGTTCGACCTGGCCGCCGAGATGCTCAACCTTGACCCCGGCCTTCGCCGCGTGCTTCGTGAGCCGCGCCGGGAACTAACGGTCCACTTCCCGGTCAAGATGGACGACGGATCCGTCCAGGTTTTCACCGGCTATCGCGTGCAGCACAACCTCGGCCGCGGTCCGGCCAAGGGCGGCATCCGCTACCACCAGGACGTCTCGCTCGACGAGGTCAAGGCCCTCGCGATGTGGATGACCTGGAAGTGCGCGGTCGTCGGCATCCCGTACGGCGGCGGCAAGGGCGGCGTCATCGTGGATCCGAAGAAGCTCAGCCAGAAGGA
>JANYAA010000030.1 GCA_025355255.1 Chloroflexota bacterium
GTCCTTGCCACGCATCGGCTGGATGTCAACCGGGCTGTCAAGGGCAAGTTCGGCCGCAAGGCCTCCTTCGCGGCCCCCGAGGAGACCCGTGAGCTCACCGGCCACGAGCTGGGCGGCGTCACCGTCTTCGGGCTGCCCGCAGGCCTGCCCATCTGGGTGGATGCAGCGGTCATGGAGCGCGAACGAATCGTCCTCGGCGGCGGCAGTCGCAGCTGGAAGGTGATCGCCCCGCCGTCGATCCTCTTGACGATCTCGGGGGTTGAGGTTGTCGAGGGCCTCGCGAACCCGGCGCCACCGCGATCGGAGCCGGCGCCGGAATGACGCCGGGCTGACGACGGCGGCGAGAGCGCCTACCATGCGTGCATGTCGAACATGCAGCGGCTGTCCTATGTCCTCGCGATCATCCTGGCGCTTCTGCTGGGCATCCTGATCGCCACGACCCTCTTCGGCGGCAGCTCGACGCCTTCCCCGTCTCGCGCGCCTGCAGCCACGCCCGCCGCCCAGGCCTCGGTCACCCCCGGCGCAAGCGGCACCGGCTCCGCCCCCTCCGCGTCCGCGACGACCCCCACGCCGACGCCGCTGCCCAGCGAGGCGCCCACGCCCACGCCCGCGCCCACCCCGACGCCCATCCCGGCAGCCGCGGTCACCTTCAACAACCTGAAGCTTGACGGCGCCACGGACCCTGCCGGCATTGACCGGATCATCTCGTGGGCGACTCGGACCACATCGCCCATCACCGCCTCGTTCACGGCGAGCGGCGGCAACGTCAATGCCTGCCTCTTCATCGGCACCAAGCTGCTCACCTGCAAGACTGGGGCCAGCGGCGCCTTCTCCACCACGGCTACAGGCTCCATCGTCACCATGACGCTGCGCCTGCGGGGCGTGGGCGCGGATACGCCGATCGTCACGTCGACGCTGGGCTTCGTGGCCAACACTCCGTCGGTCACGATCAAGAACGCGAGGTTTGACGGCACGGCCTCACCCGACACCAACGGTATTCAGGTGGTGGTGACGCCGCGCAAGGCGGGCGTGGTCAAGCTCGTTGCGATCTGGGGTGGCCAACCGGTCAAGTACGAGATCGACCTGATCGAGCAGGGCGGCTCCGGGCTCAAGTCGCTCGCGGATCAGGGCCCGGCCACGAAGGTGACGCAGACGCTCGCGCTGGTCCCGCCCAACGGGTGGATGCTGGTGCTCCAGAACATCGAGACCGGGTTTGGCGCCACCCCGCTGAACGCGACGATCACCTGGCCTTGATCGAGCGTCAGGGGCAGGTGCCGGGCTTCGGGTAGACCCGATGGATGGGCCGCTCCCACTGGCCTGACGGCCCGCCAGCGCCAACCTTGACGGTCTGGTCCAAGACCAGGTTGTACTGCGCGCGCGCCTCGTCCACGTCGCGGTCCATGATGAGCAGCAAGTACACGGGCCGCGTGCAGATCACCGCGGCGATCCGGTTCTCGCGCGTGCCCCAGCCCTCGTACACCACGTTGGTGTCGTCCACGATGGTGATGTCTGGGCGGCGACCCTCAACGTAATGCCCGTGCCACAGCGGTGACGACGCGCCCCACCACGAGATGATCACCGCGTTGGGCGCCAGGCTGTTGAACACCTGATCTACGAAGGCGTCGCCCGTGTGGTCCTGGCTCCGGTCCACGTCGGGCAGGTTGGAGACGATCAGGAGCAGCGCCATCGCGGCCGCACCAAGGGTTGCCAGCGGTCCGCCCAGCTTGTTTGCCGGCGGCAGCACCCAGCGGCTCACGGTCCTCGCCGCGGCCTCCAGTGCAACCGCCGTGCCCAGCCCCAGCAGCATCCACGGCACCAGCAGGTAGTGCTCGAGGGTGGCGTTGTTGTAGGTGGCCCAGATGTCCAGGCTGATCACCAGCATGGCCAGGAGCGCTAGGCCAAAGGCCGTCCGCCTTACCGCGATGATGCCCAAGCCCACAATGCCCGCCAGCGGGATCAAGCCGAATGCCCGCTCGCCGACAAGCCTCCAGAAGGGGGCGATTGCGTCAATCAGCCGGCCGATGCTGTCAAGGTTGAAGAGCCCTTGATACTGCCCAGCAAACTGGCGCCCGGTGACCAGGAAGAGGAACCCGTCCACGGTGGTGGGGTGGTTGTACGGGAGCGGCGGGTTGGCGGATGCCGCCAACGGGATGTACAGGTAGACGGCGAGGCCGGCCAGACCGGCGCCGATGGGCCAAAGGATCAGCTTGGGTCTGTCCAGCAGGGACTCGCGCCCGTCCCAGAGCGCGAAGAGCACAAGGAACGGTGCGGTGAACGCCGTGAGCAGGTGGTTCCCCAGGGCCAGCGCGACGAGGAAGCCGCCGATGGCGAGGTCCCGCGGACGGCGGCTGTCAGACCAGGCGAGCGTGCGCTCGATGATCAGCGCGATGAGCGCCAAGTGCAGCGCGTTGACCTCGGCAACCACCGCGGACGCCCAGATGGTGCCGATGGCGCCCGTGGCCTCCGCGACGATGGCGGCGATCGCCGGCCTGACGCCCAGGCGAATGCCGACAGCGGTGAGGGCTGCCATGGCGACCGCCACGCAGACCGCGGCGTACAGGTTGGCCCGAAACGCGA
>JANYAA010000129.1 GCA_025355255.1 Chloroflexota bacterium
ATCTTCGTGCGGCCGTACTCGCCCTCGCGCTGCAGGGCCTGCAGCGACGGAATGACGCCGGTCATGAGCTGCATGATGATCGAGGCGTTGATGTAGGGATTGACGCCCAGCGCCACGATCGAGAAGTTGGTCAGGCCGCCGCCGGAGAACAGGTCCAGCAAACCGAAGATCGCGCTCTGGTCAAGGAAGCTGTGGAGCTGCGTCTTGTCGACGCCCGGCACCGGCACATGGGCCAGCAGCCGGAACACCAGCAGGATGCCCGCGACATAGAGGATCCGGCGCCGGAGGTCCGGCGCGCGGAACGCGTTGAGCAGCGCCTCGAACACGGCCGGCTAGCCGTTGTCGGCCGAGGCGGTCTCGGCCGTGACCCCGAGGGCCGCGAGCGGCTCGCTCGGGATCTCGATGACCTGGGCGGTGCCGCCGGCGGCCTCGATCTTCGCGATGGCCGACTTGGTGAACGCGTCGGCCAAAACGAACAGTTTGGCGCTGACCTCGCCCGCGCCGAGGATCTTGAGCGGCAGGCGATCGCGCCGCACGAGGCCGATCTCCTTGAGGGTGTCGGCGTTGACCGTGATGGGCGCCTTGCCCTCGGCAACGAGTCGGCCGGCCTCAATGGCGGCGCTGATGGCGCCGACGTTGACGACCTCGTACTCGATGTCGTTGATGTTGCGGAAGCCGCGGAGCTTCGGGATGCGGATGTGGATCGGCGTCTGGCCGCCCTCGAACCACGCGGGGATCGAGGCGCCGGCGCGGGCCTTCTGACCCTTGGTGCCGCGGCCAGCCGTCTTGCCCTGGCCCGCCGCGATGCCGCGTCCAACCCGGGTCTTCTTGGTGACCGATCCCGGGGCGGGATGGAGGTCGTGGATCTTCATCAGTTGGTCTCCGGGGTCGTCGTGCCGGCGGCCTCGGGGAGCTCCTCGACCGTCACGAGGAAGCGCACCTGCCGGCACATGCCGCGGACCGCAGCATTGTCCGGGAGGATCGACGAGCTGCCGATCCCGTGCAGGCCGAGGGCGCGAATCGTCGCCCGGTTGCGGGCGATGTGGCTAATCGTGCTCTTGGTCTGAGTGACGCGGAGCTTACCGGGCATCGGCGGCCTCCTGGCGGACGGCAGCCGCGGATTGGCCGGGGACGACCAGGCGGAGCTTGACGCCGCGCTGCCGGCTGAGCTCCTCCACGGAGCGGAGGCTCTGCAGGGCGTTGACGGTCGCGCGGGTCACGTTCACAGGGTTTGTGGAACCGTGCACCTTCGAGAGGATGTCGCGAATGCCAGCGGCTTCGACGACAGCACGGACGGCGCCGCCGGCGATGACGCCGGTGCCCTTGGAGGCCGGCTTGAGCATCACGCGCGCGGCACAGAACTCTTCTCGGACCTCGTGGGGGATCGTCGTCCCGATCATCGGGATCTTGACGATGTTCTTCTTGGCGTCCTCGACACCCTTGCGGATGGACTCGGGGACGTCACCGGCCTTGCCCAGGCCCACGCCGACGTGGCCGTTGCCATCGCCCACGACGATATTCGCCGAGAACGAGAAGCGGCGGCCGCCCTTGTGCACCTTGGCGACACGGTTGATCTGGACAACGCGCTCCTCGAGCGCAAGCTTGTTGGGATCGATTCGGGCCACAGGCTCGTCCTCTCAGAAATCGAGGCCGGCTTCGCGCGCCGCCTCGGCGAGCGAGCGAACCCGCCCGTGGTACTGGAAGCCCGCCCGGTCGAACACGACCTTGTCCACGCCTGCCGCCTTGGCGCGCTCAGCGACGAGGGCGCCGACGCGCTTGGCGTCTTCCGTCTTCGTGCCGGTTGCGGTGCGGAGCGCGGGGTCGAGCGAGGACGCCGCGGCAAGGGTCTTGCCGCTTGTGTCGTCGATGACCTGGGCGTAGATGTGGTTGAGGCTGCGGAAGATCGCGAGGCGCGGTCGCGACGCGTTTCCGGAGAGGCGGAGCCGAATGCGCTCATGGCGCTTGATCCGCGAGGAGGAGCGGCTGGCGACGGTCGTCATGGCTACTTCTTCCCGCCGATCTTGCCGGCCTTGCCCGCCTTGCGGCGAACCTGCTCACCGGCGTAGCGAACGCCCTTGCCCTTGTAGGGCTCGGGCTTGCGGGTTGCGCGGATCTTCGCCGCCATCTGGCCAACCGCTTCCTTGTCGATGCCCACAACCGCGAGGCGGAGCGGGGTCTCGAGGTCGAAGCTGATGCCGGCCGGCGGCACG